>JABMQK010000164.1 GCA_013203265.1 bacterium
AATATTCGGCTATTCCAAAAGCAGCTTGTGGAGAATAGCGAGAACGTGAACCTTCATTCATTAATGCTGTTAACGCCATAAAAACCGCTGCGTTATCCCCTCTCTTTTCATATAAAGAAGCTTGGCGGTAAAAATCCGCGCTATCAGAAAGAGTTGCACAAGAAGATAAGCTGATACAAGAAATTATCACAATAATCCTAAAGATATATCTACTCATTGCGCCTCCTTTATAACTAATAATATATCTTTATTATAACCAACAATTTTTTCTAAACAAGTAATTAATTTAACGACTTAAAAGCACAACCTCTTCGTTCTTCTCAGGCATATAGGTATTTATGCCGGATTGCGATAAAATATCGAATATGCTCTGTGATTGTGCTCTATCGCCGTGCACAATAAATACCTTTTTTATAGGTAAACAGGACTTAACATATTCTAACAACTCATTTTTATCAGCGTGGCCAGAGAAGGCATTGATTATTACAACCTCTGCGTTCAATTCATACTCTACTCCGTAAATACGCACATAACGCTGCCTCTCTACTATCTTCCTACCTAGTGTATTCTCTGCCATATAACCTACAACTAAAACAGTATTTTTTGACTCGGTGATACTATTCTTTAAATGGTGAAGAACTCTTCCGGCTTCACACATTCCTGAGCCGGCGATAATAATCATAGGACGCTTATCATTATTCAATGCCTTGGATTCATTTCTGTCGCGGACGTAATTAAGATTAACGAAATCAAAAGGGCCTTCTTTTTTACTCTTCATAGTAACTCGCGTCTCTTCATCTAAATATCCATAGTGCGTACGAAAGACTTCAGTAATATTTGTGGTCAAAGGACTATCTACATAAATAGGAACTGGAGGAATTTCTTTATCTCTTATCAATTCATTTAAAAAATAAATAATCTCCTGCGCCCTCTCCAGCGCAAAAGAAGGAATTATAACTTTTCCTCTGCGCTCTATTGTCCTATTAATCGCATCTTTAAGCTTATTCCTTGCCTCTTTGATAGGGCTATGTAACCTACCGCCGTAAGTACTCTCTAAAATCAAATAGTCCATATCCTCTATTATTGTGGGCTCATTTAATAAAGGTAGGCCTTTACGCCCTAAATCAACAGCGTAACCCAGTCGAATAACACCCTGCCTGTCATCCTTTATATCTAAAACAATGATGCCCGAACCTAAAATATGAGCGGCATCATAAAAAGTACACGTTATGTCTTTGGTAATTTTAAATCTCTGGCGATAAAATAAAGGCCTAAATTTACGCAGGCTCCTGCGACCTTCCTTTGATGTATAGAGGGGCTTACGAAATGGCTGGCCCAAACGGCGATTTATCTTATTGACATAGCGGGCATCTTCTTCCTGAATCTTACCGCTATCCGCTAACATCAATTTGCACAAATCTTTAGTAGCAGAAGTCGTGTAAATTTTACAGCGCAGACCCCTTTTTACTAAACTGGGAATATTGCCGCAGTGGTCGATATGTGCGTGGGAAAGTAATACTGCATTTAGTTTACCGGGGTGGTATTTAAAGGAAGAATTTGACTGATAAGATTCATCTCGGTGTCCGTAAAATAAACCGCAATCAATGAGGACTCTGGAAAACCTCGTACTAAGAAGGTGACTCGAACCTGTAACTGTCCTTACGCCGCCTAAAAATTTAATTTGAACAGACATTGCTTATTGCCATTCTAGATAAATCTTGAAATTTCCAATGTATAATTCCAGATACCAATAAATGTCTAATCTCTAATTCCCAATTTGTCATTAGTAATTAGGTTATTTTATTAATCATTAGGCATTTGTCATTTGACATTACCCTATTCTATCATAAATAGAACAATTAAAAAACTTGTAAGAATAAAAAATATGCTTTATACTTATTCTACACGAATTATCACGAATTATCCCGCTTTCTTTCACTTTGGCGGGATCTCGCCAAAATTAATAATGAAGGTGGGGCACTCGAATTCACACGAATTGTAAAATTTAAATTTAATTAGTGTATATTTGTGTGTAATTTGTGTTTACTCGTGTCTGAATATTTTTTAGAGAACTAACTATGAAAAACGACTCATTCTGGAAATTTATCGATAACTCCGGCACATTTATTGCTAAAGACCCACAAAATATATCTTACCTATATTTTCCTTTAGCTAATGAAGCTGGAATTATGTCTTCAATCACACCAATGCTAAGAGGAGACATAAAAACCAACAACAACTCTTTTCTAATGTTGCCTACTTCTCGAGCTGACCTACCCGACTCAAATTCATC
>JABMQK010000165.1 GCA_013203265.1 bacterium
ATTTAAGATTATCTAAAGAGGCAATATTTTTCTTTGCTAAGGTATAACCACAAAGCCCCAATAGGAATATCTGTAATATCGCAACCGTAGTTATCTTAAAAGAATATAATATGACCATATATTCGCCTTTAATGAGTCCGCCACAATTTTTGGCGGACAATTAGTTAATAACCCTCTTAGTTTACTTTATTGCCTTCATTTCCACATACAACTCTTTGGCAGGTAATATATGGCACAAATGCTTCTCGTAGTTTTTCGCACATTGTTTAAAAAGAAATCTAGCCAAAGGCGATATAAGGTTATTAGTGAAAGTAAGCTGCTTTTTTACCAATTCAAAACTGACCTCGGTATAAGGAACCTCTTCTTCTTTCAAACCTTCTATAAAATAATCAAAAGACCCACTAGTAAAATGCCACTTATGAGTAGGATCCTTAAAAGATATAGCGTTAGAAAAATGAGGAGTATATATTTTGACTGCGCCCCCCTTCTTAAGTATGCGATGAATTTCTTCCATAGCTTTAATTACATCACTTAAATGCTCAATAATATGTTTACAAATCACTAAATCAAAAGAATCATTCTCAAGCGGCCAAGGATAAAGATCTAAATCATGAACAATATCTACACCTGGTCGAAACCGATAATCTATCCCTAAAGCCCCTTCTTCTTTCACGTTTCCACATCCTAAATCCAAGATTTTCACACCCACCTCCCCTTACGACGTAATTAATGAAAACAATCTCGACTTTTATCTGTTTAATTCCTCATGCCGAGAGAGGGAGTCGAACCCTCAAGCCCAAAGGGCATACGGTCCTGAACCGTACGTGTCTGCCAATTTCACCATCTCGGCATTAAAACTGCTCATTCTATTCGTTAGTAATATTTACGTAATCACTGAAAGTCAGGGATTCTCCTAATTCTTTTTTTATGGCTACTATTCTCTCGGCGACATAAGGATGAGTACGATACAGATATTTCTCTCTCATCGGCCCTCTCTTCGTCTTTTCCCTGAGTTTCTCTAAAAAATCAATCATCGCCTTCGGGTCGTAGCCTGCCTTCTTTGCATAACGAACACCCAATGTATCCGCCAAAAATTCATCTTCTCGAGAATAACCCATAAGGATATTTAAAAATGCGTAATTTGCACCCTGCGCAAAATCTGCATCTCCGATACCTATCGCCGCTAGATTTAATAACATATATCCCATTGAAGCCTGTAATTTCTTTATGCTATGCTTTGCAACAATATGGCCAACTTCATGCGCAATAACACAAGCAATCTCATCATCGCTATCTGCAAAATCCACTAAGCCATCAAATAGATATATGTAGCCGCCAGGCAGTGCGAATGCATTTACATCCGCGTCCATCTCTTTCTCTTCTTCTTTCGCCTGAAGAACACGCACGCGGTAGCTTATATCATTCCTATCTGAAACAGAAGTAACTTTATCTGCGATTTTGTTCACCCGTTCAATCACCAGGGGATTCTTTACTAATTCATACTCCTCTTCTACCTGCCGAGAGACATTCTTGCCAATCCTAACTTCCTTTTCAGTGCTGTAGAAAATCATCTCCTGCTTTTGAGTAACCGGGTTAAATTCAGTACATCCAAAATTACCTAAACAAAAAATAAATAAAAGTATCAATAAACCCATCTTTCTGAATATCTGATACAACTTTGCTAACGGCAAACCCACTACATTATAAAAACATCCCTCTATTCGTTTTATAAATAGGCCTCCCTGACCCTGCATGTCAAATGCGCCGGCAAAATTCAAAGGATTATTTTTTGAAAAATACTGTTTGATCTCTCTATCGGATAACTTATGCATAACTACTTTTGTCTTTTCGCAATCGAGAATTATTTTATTTGTCTTTCTGTCTAAAACAGCGATACCTGTATAGACCCAATGGGGATTTTTAGACAACCTTTTTATAATTCTCTGGGCATCCTCTAAATCCTTTGGCTTGCCGAAGACAGAATTCCTGCGAAAGACTAATGTATCGGCCGCTACTATCACGCTATCTTTCATATCCTTAGATAGTAAATATTTAATAGGCTTTACTTTTTTGACAACATACTTTAGCTTTCTTAATGCGTTAGCCTTTACTGTATTAGCAAAAGATCTATTTATTTTTTGCGATTCTTTTATGTTCGCAGCAACAACCCTAACCTTAAAACCACAGTCTTCTAATATCTTTTTGCGCGCCTTTGATTTAGAAGCTAAAATAATCTTATTATGTTTATTATTTTTTACCACTGATTTACCTAGC
>JABMQK010000016.1 GCA_013203265.1 bacterium
GATGAAACCATTCTGAAAAAGCACTCCTTAGAGATATTTTAATTTTTGCAATCCACAATATATCTTATTGTAAATTAATTTATTTTCTGTTATAAAATAAACATATGAGAAAGTTTTATGTAAGGTATTTTATTTGTTTATTTGTTTTATTCTGCTATGTCCTTAATTCTTCTGCCAAGTCAGATAAAAAGGAACTCGTTACCGCTCAGTCGGCGATACTGGTTGATTTAAACAAAAATAAGATACTCTACTCAAAAAATATCCACACCAAACGCGCTCCCGCCAGCACCATTAAGATTCTGACCGCCTTAGTTGCATTGGAGAAAATAGGAACCAATACAGATGTAAAGATTTCCAAAAATGCTACTAGCGTCGAACCCACCAAGATTTGGCTTGCTCAAGGCGCAAAGTATAACTCATTAGACCTCATTAATGCGATATTGATTTCTTCTGCAAATGACGCGAGTATCGCTTTAGCAGAAGCTGTATCTGGAAGCGAGCCTGAATTTGCAAAAATTATGACTAAGAGGGCAAAGCAGTTCGGTGCAAAAAACTCAAATTTTAAGAATGCATCAGGCCTGCCTAAAAAGGACCAATATTCCACAGCATACGATTTATATCGAATAGTAAAGGCAGCATTTAAAAATTCTGTTATCTATCAGACGATGAAAAAGAAGAAGGAGAAGATTAAGGGCACCCTGGGTAAAGAGATTACTTTAACAAATCATAACAAGATGCTCTTTAGAAAGGTCTATCCGCTCGTTTTAGTTAAGACGGGTTATACAAAGAGCGCCCGTCATTGTTTTGCAGGGGTAGCTTATTTCGGTAAGAGAAAGTATGCGATTATAATATTAAAGAGTAGAAAACCCTGGACCGATATAGAAAATTTATTAGAACTTATTAAAAATTAAACAAAAGGAGTTGCTGTGAAGATAGGTAAACAAAGTGTAAAAATCTTTAAGATGAAGAATCGAAGTGGGTATGCTGCTATATGTGGCAATAATTTAACAGAAGGAGGAAGTGTCCAGCAAACATATGACAGGATGGTAAAGGCTGTACGTAGAACTAGTAGAAAGACAAAATAAAAAGGTAAATTCTCTCCTTGAAAATATAATAGTAGGCAGATATAATAAGAAAAACCCACACTTACGACAAGCAAATCCTACGCTTACGCATGGGGAATATTAAATACTACACACGGTAGTGTGTAGAGTCGAAATAATGGACGAAATAGATAAATATACCGCTCCACACCGGGCCCAATGGAAGACAAGAATGGGTTTTATATTTGCAGCTATTGGTTCTGCTGTTGGATTGGGTAATATCTGGAGATTCCCTTACCTTTGTTATGAGAATGGTGGTGGGGCGTTTCTCATACCGTATTTAGTTGCTCTCGTCGTTGCAGGTATTCCTCTTATGATTTTAGAGATAGGTATTGGCCAGAGGATGCGCGGATCAGCCCCTATGAGTTTTGCTAAGGTTAATAAACACTGGGAGTGGCTTGGCTGGTGGGCGGTGAATTTTGTAATGTTAGGTATCGTGCTTTATTATTCTGTGGTGATATCTTGGTGCTTAAATTATCTATTTTTTTCTTTTAACCTTAGCTGGGGCGCTAATCCCAATGACTTCTTTTTTAAAGAGTTTTTACAGATAAGCTCTGGGCCCGGCGCAATAGGTAATATACGTACACCTATACTTCTAAGTTTAGTTATTATTTGGTTTTTGAATTGGGTAGTAGTATTCTTTGGTGTGCAGAAGGGAGTTGAGAGGGCAAACCGAATCTTTATGCCGCTATTACTCGTCTTAACTAGCATTTTAGTAATTTGGTCTCTTACTCTTAAAGGAGCTATGGGTGGTTTAAGATGGTATTTGAAACCTGATTTCTCGATGCTGTCTAAGCCAAAGGTATGGATAGATGCTTTTTCACAAATATTCTTTACCTTAAGTGTAGGTTTTGGGATTATGATCGCCTATGCTTCATATCTTCCACGTCGTGCTGAAATTAAAAGAGACGCCCTTATAATATGTTTTGGAAATTGTTTTTATTCTATCTTTGCCGGTTTTGCTGTGTTTGGCGTATTGGGCTATATGTCTTCTACTACTGGAAAGCCATTTTCTGAAGTTGTGCAGCAGTCCATTGGTTTGGCATTTGTAGCCTATCCTCAGGCGATAAGCCTTATGCCAGCATTTGCCAGGCTATTTGGTATATTGTTTTTTGCAACCTTGGTTGTGGCTGGTTTATCTAGTTCCATTTCTATTTTAGAAGCTTTTACTTCTGCGATTATTGATAAATTTCATTACCGCCGTAAAGTAGTAGTGACTATTCTTGCCATGATCGGTTTTTTAGGTAGTATCGTATTTGCGACCAGAGGTGGCTTATTTTGGCTCGATATCGTAGATCACTTCCTGACTCATTATGGCTTAGTAATTGTGGGGATATTAGAGTGTATTCTTATTGGTTGGATATTTAAAGCAAGCCGTCTGCGTGAACATATAAATCACATTTCCAAATTTACCCTAGGCAGGTGGTGGGATATTTGTATAAAATTTATTACACCTTCGATTTTATTATTGATTTTGATAAATGACTTAGTTAGAGAGATGAAGGAACCTTATGGAGGGTATTCTTGGCTTTCAAACATACTCATCGGCAGAGACTGGTTGTTAATTACTCTTTTTATTGCAATAATTGTAGCTAATCATCCTTGGAGGAGAGATATACATGCAGAAGAGAAGGATGA
>JABMQK010000166.1 GCA_013203265.1 bacterium
CTCTTTAAGTATTGGCTTTAATTCCGATAAAGTATAAAACCGGCAAGGGTAAGGAACGAAACCGAGCAATCTTCCGATTTTTAGTGAAAAATAAAAAAATGGGTTATCTTTATTATTAAGAGCAATTATCATACATCCGGCAGGATTAAGAACCCGCTTTAGCTCTATAAGTGATCGTTTCAAATCACTATCATTTACAAAATGATCAAGAGTGGATGTAGACAGGATAAGATCAAAAGCATTATCCTTGAAAGGCAGACTTCTTACATCCGCAGTTAAATAGTTACCTTTTAGTTTTTTACCCTTCAGATTAAAATCTGCTATCCGGGTTATATTTTCAGAAACGTCTAAGGCGAAGACTTCCATCTCTTTGCCTTCTAACGAAAATAATACCTGGTCTTCACCAAATGCCTCCTCGCAAAGATCGGTTTTAAGTAGTTTTGTCTGCTGTAAGCCGCAGCCCCATTCTTCAACCAAATGCACAAACTCCTCTGATTTATACTGCCCTAAAACAGGATATATACTCAAATGCTCTTTTTTGGTTGCAATAATCCTGTCCCAGAGTTCATTTGCGCTAATTCGCTTTTCTGATATATTCATTTTATTTTTATGTGAAAAAATAATTTTTAAATTTTGCAAACATTTCCGCCAATCCTTCATAATAATAGCATCTCACAAAAAAACAATCCATTTCACAATATTTCAACCTTGTTCTTATTTGAGAAGCCTTTCCAGAGTTCCATATTTTTTGTGGCAATTCTGCAATAACATTTCCCAAAGAGTCTGAACTGTGGCAAAAGGTTACATCTCCTGTATCTCCAATCCTAAAATTTCTTTCATATGCCCGGCAACGATATGGCATATTAATGGTATAATTCTGAAAATCCAAATAGTAAGCCTTAAGCATGCGCAAGTAACCCTGGGCATCTACCATGCTTCGGCTTTTACTTTTTCTGGATAAAAGAGCGTCGAAGACCTGCTCAACTTTTTTATTCTGTGGCCATAATCGATTGATTGGGGTATTAGAGGGCTTTTCTCTATTGCCATCAAAGCCATATAAACCCTGAAAAGATATTAATATCTTATTATCCTCGCAAAAATTTACTAAATCCAAAATCTCATCCAAATTACAATCCATAATAGTGGTCATAATCTGTATTTTTTCTATTTTGCCTTTAAGCAAATCAATAGCCCTTCTAACTTTCAAATAGCTTCCTGGCACCCCTCGTAAAGAATCATGCACACTCTCTCTTAAGCTGTCTAACGATATTGAAATAAAATTAAGCTTACTTTGAAGAATAGCCTCAGCAAAATCTTGAGAGATTAATGTACCATTAGTACTTAAAACAGTGAAAATACCCTGGCCTCGCGCAAAAGCAATAATATCTATTATATCTCTTCTTACTAATGGCTCTCCGCCGCATATGCGCAAAGTGAATACCCCTAACCATTTCCTTAAGTCTATTATTATTTCATTCCATTTGCCTGCAGGAAGTTCACCGCCTTGAAACTTATGCCGCCAGTAATTACAATGTATGCATTTCAAATTACAACGAAAAGTGGGGTATATATCTATTGCTGTAGGCCGAAAGCTAAAAGCATTGGGAAAATATTGAGCTAACACATTCTTAATATATGTTATTGCCCTTGTTTTTCCAGCTCTTGCAATATTAAAAGGTATTCTCATTAAACCTCAAACTATGCTTTAGCGCCATAGTCCTTTAAAACCTTTGCGTATTCCGCTCTAACCGCCCAAGCTTCCGAATAAGAATTAATCTTTTTTGCCCTTTTACCTGCGTTAACACCAAGATACTCCCGGAGTTTTTTATCACGGGCTAATTTAATTATTGCGTCTGCTAAAGAATTAACGTCAGCAGGTTTAGCTAATAAACCATTCTCTCCATCTGCGATTATCTTTTTCGCGCAAAGAAGATTGCTGAAAATCACTGCTTTACCGGCTGCCATAGCTTCAAGGAGCGCCAAGGGCAAACCTTCATATAACGACGGTAATACAAAAATATCGCAAATTCCTAAAAATTTTTTTATCTTCTGCGGTGCGACCGAACCGGCAAAAATTACCTTACTTTCTAAGTCAAGCGTCCTAATTAATTTTTTAATGTTTGCTAACTCACCGCAATCAGGCCCCACTATTATCAATCTCGTATTTTGCATATTAAAATCGTCTTTAATCTTATGCAGCGCATAAATCA
>JABMQK010000167.1 GCA_013203265.1 bacterium
CTTGTAGCTACGACAATATCAATAAGTACCTGCATCTGGGAATTTACTTTTTTATCGATTATCTGCTTTTGGATGCGCGGCCAGGATGAGATAGATATCGACCTGTCCACTGTGGGTAGCCTCTGCCAAATCTCTTCTGTAATAAAAGGCATAAACGGATGCAGCAGGCGCAACGACTTCTCCAAGACCTTAAACAAGACCAGCTGAGTAGTCCTGTCCTGGATATTTAACTTGGCTATCTCTAAATACCAATCACAGAACTTATGCCAGAAAAACTCATAAATCAGATTAACAGACTCATTAAACCTATAAGCCGCCAGCGACTTATCTAATTTCGTAAGCATCTCATAGAAGTTTGAAAGAATCCAGCGCTCTGCCAATCCTAAATTATCTTTTTTGAAGAGTACACACAAATCCTGCTTAACATTTTCTTCTTCTATAATTGATATATTAGTTAGGATAAATTTAGAAGCATTCCAGATTTTATTGGCGAAGTTCCTGCCTTTTTCAAATTTTTCTCTGGATAAGAATATATCCTGTCCTGTTGAAGTAAGTGAAATTAGGCTAAAACGCAGCGCGTCGCAACCATATTCTTTGATAATCTCTAAAGGGTCTATAACATTACCCAGAGATTTAGACATCTTCTTTCCTTCGATATCTCTGACAGTTCCGTGAATATAGACATCTTTAAAAGGGATATCCTTCATAAAATATAGGCCAGACATAATCATCCGGGCTACCCAGAAGAATATTATCTCCGGCGCAGTTACTAAAACGTTTGTGGGATAGAAGTACTTCAAATCCTTTTTAGTCTCTTCGCCTTGATTCGGCCAGTAGAATGTAGCGAAAGGCCACAGCCACGAAGAAAACCAGGTATCCAAAACATCTTCGTCCTGTTTAAGATTTGTGGATTTACACTTAAGGCAGTTCTTGGGGGTGTCGATTGAGACGACTACTTCTTTACACTCCTGACAGTACCAGACAGGGATACGATGGCCCCACCAGATCTGCCTGGATATGCACCAATCTCTGATATTCTCCATCCAGTTTAAATAGACTTTTGTCCAGCGCTTAGGGTGAAACTTGATCTTTCCCTTCTTAACAGCATCTATCGCCGGCTTAGCCAGCGGCTTCATCTTTACAAACCACTGTTTGGAAAGATACGGCTCGATTACTGTGTGGCACCTGTAACAGTGGCCTACAGCGTGAGCATGATCTTTAATCTTTTCTAATAATTTCCTCTCTCTCAAATCTTCTAAAATAGCTTCTCTGGCCTCAAACCTATCCATTTGGGCGTACTCGCCAGCATTTTTATTTAGGACTCCATTGGGATGTAAAATATTTACAAATTCTAATTTATGCCTTAGGCCCATTTGATAGTCATTAGGGTCGTGCGCCGGAGTTACCTTTACCAGGCCGGTTCCAAATTTTGGATCCACAAAATCATCGGCGATAATCTTTATCTCTCTGCCAATTAAAGGCAAAATTAGAGTCTGGCCGATTAGTTTTTTAAACCTCTTATCTTTGGGATTTACGGCTACGGCGGTATCGCCCAGCATCGTTTCCGGGCGTGTCGTGGCAACGACGATATAGTTTTTATCCTTTCCGCCACATTTATCGGCGGACCCGCCGATCTTAGTGGCGGGTAGACGGACACTTTTATCTTTGAACGGATATCGAATATAGTAAAGATTACCCTTAACATCGTGGTGCGGCGCTTCTTCGTCTGATAAAGCGGTCTGGCATCTGGGGCACCAATTGATTATATAATCGCTCTGGTAAATTAGGCCATTATTCCAGAGAGTAACAAAAGCTTCTCTAACTGCTCTGGAGTAGTCCTCATCCATTGTAAATCTTGTCCGCGACCAGTCACAAGAACAACCTAACTTCTCGAGTTGGTTTATTATCGTAGAGCCATACTCTTCTCTCCACTGCCAAACTCGTTCCAAAAACTTCTCCCTGCCTAAATCCTGCCTCTTTAATCCCTGCTTTGCGATATCGCGCTCAACTACGTTCTGAGTGGCTATGCCCGCGTGGTCTGTGCCCGGCATCCACAAAGAATTCTCTCCTAACATACGGTGGTAACGAATTAAGATATCCTGAATTGTATTATTTAAGGCGTGGCCCATATGGAGAATTCCTGTGACATTAGGAGGAGGGATAACTATACAGAATGGATTTTTTGCAGAATCTATTTGGGCCTGAAAAAAATTATTCTTCTGCCAATGCTCATACCATTTGTCTTCAACCGCGCTAGGGTTGTAGTGTTTGAGGGCTTCATTCATTTCGACTTGTCTCTCGAGTCCTTTAGTAATTTGTATTCGATACTATCCACTAACGCCTTCCAGCTTGCTTCGATTATGTTTTCAGAAACCCCTACTGTGGTCCAGGAGTCTTTCTCATCTTGAGACTGAATTAAGACACGTACCTTTGCCGCTGTGCCTTCTTTTTCATCTAAGACTCTTACTTTAAAATCTGCTAAGTGCATCTTTGAAAGCGCAGGATAAAATTGTTTTAAGGCTTTGCGAAGCGCGTTATCCAATGCGTTAACAGGGCCGTCTCCTTCGGAAGCCGTATGCTCCTGAATATTATTTACTTTTAATTTAATGGTCGCTTCAGAATAAACCTTATTATCTTTTCTTTTTTCAATAACAACCTTGAATCCTTCCAAATCAAAGAATTTTTTATATTTCTTTAAAGCTTTTTTTACCAGGATCTCAAATGAAGCATCTGCTGCTTCAAATTGATAACCTTGGTGCTCTAAATCCTGAAGCAGCTTTAAGATCTTCTTTGTCTGAGGAGACTTTTTATCCAAATCCAATTTCATCTCTTTAGCCTTAATTAAAATTGGGCTCTTACCTGCCAGTTCGGATACAAGAATCCTCCTGTAATTTCCTACAAGCTCAGGGGTAATATGTTCATAGCTTAAAGGGTTCTTTAACACAGCATTGATATGAACACCACCTTTATGCGCAAATGCAGAGCGCCCGGCAAATGGCTGGTTGGGCATCTGCTTCATATTAGAAATTTCACTAATAAAATGTGCTGTCTTTGTTAATTCCCTCAATTTTTTATCGCTAATGCAGTCGAGACCCATTTTAAGTTTTAAAATAGCGATAACAGAAACTAAATCTGCATTACCGCACCTTTCACCATAACCATTAAAAGTACCCTGTACCTGAACACAACCGTGTTCTACGGCCGCGATAGAATTGGCCACAGCTAAATCCATATCATTGTGAGTATGGATGCCTAAAGGCACTTTTATCTTTCTTTTTACCTCTTTAATAGTTTTTATTAATTGGGAAGTTAAAATTCCCCCATTAGTCTCGCATAAGATTATTAAATCTGCGCCTGCGCGTTGTGCAGCCTCTAATGTTTTTATGGCGTAATCCTTATTAGACTTAAAGGCATCAAAAAAATGCTCTGCATCATAAAAAACTTCTTTAGACTTTGACTTTAGGTAGGAAATTGAATCATAAATCATATTTATGTTTTCTTCTAGCGTCGTCTTTAAAACGTCTTTTACGTGCAGGTCCCAACTCTTTCCAAAAATAGTCACCGTCTTGGTCCCTGCTTCAATAATAGACTTTACATTAGGGTCCTGGCCCGCTTTTTTATTTGCGCGCCTAGTAGAACCAAAAGCAACTAATTGAGAATTCTTAAGAGGTTTTTTCTTGAGCGCTTTAAATAATTCCCTGTCTTTGGTATTAGAAGGCCACCCGCCCTCGATGTAGTGAATGCCAAGGTCATCTAATTGACTGGCAATCCTTACTTTATCATTTAAAGAGTACGAAATACCTTCTGTCTGCGCGCCGTCTCGTAAAGTCGTATCATAAATAGTTACTTTATTCATAATAATATCCTCGCTAACGAACTTTGTTTAGGCCAAACTTGCCATGAATGGCCCTTAAGGCCTTTTCAGAAAACTTCTTATTTATAATACAAGAAATGCTTATTTCAGACGTAGAAATCATTTCAATATTAACTTTATTTTTTGCCAGTATTTCAAACATCTTAGCGGCAACACCAGGATGCGACCTCATTCCTACACCGACGACAGAGATACGAGCGATATTATGATCTTCTACCACGCTTCCGGCACCGATGCGATTCGCAATTCTTTTAGTAATCTTAATCGCTTTAGCAGAATCTGTTTTAGGGACAGTAAAAGAAATATCGGTTCTTCTGGTTTGGCTGATGTTTTGAACGATCATGTCTACGTTTATATTATTGTTAGCTATTGTCTTAAAAATTTTAGCGGCTATCCCTGGGCGATCAGGTACATCACAAATTGTTATCTTTGCTTCACTCTTATTTAAGGTTGCACCCCTAACTACAACGTCTTCCATATTCTTGGCCTCCTTAATAATCATAGTTCCTGATTTATTATGAAAAGAAGAGCGAACGTGTATAGGTATATTAAATTTCTTAGCCATTTCAATTGAACGAACCTGCAAAACTTGAGCCCCTAATGAAGCCATCTCGAGCATCTCGTCATAACTAATTTTATCTATTTTTTTTGCGCCTTTAACAATTCGTGGGTCACCGGTATAAACTCCTTCTACATCTGTATAAATTTCACAACAATTAGCGTTAAGAGTCTTCGCTAAGGCTACAGCGGTTAAATCCGAGCCTCCGCGGCCCAAAGTTGTAATATCTTGATTTAAAGTAATCCCCTGAAAACCTGCTACAATAACAATTTTTCCTTTTCTTAACTCTTTCTTAATGCGGTCGGCATTGATCTTTAAAATTCTGGCCTTGGTATGAGAGGTATCAGTGATAATTCCTACCTGAGCGCCAGTAAAAGATATGGCGTCATAACCTAATTTATGCAAAGCTATCGCCAAAACAGCAACGGAAACCTGTTCA
>JABMQK010000168.1 GCA_013203265.1 bacterium
ACAGTCGATTGCGTCTTAAGGCTCGAGCCAAACATCCACAAAAGGGGAAATATGCAACTTATCGCCACTATGCTTAAAAACAAGTAGACGACAAACCCTTTTGTCCTGCGTTTAACTCTGTAAAATTTTCCAGCCTTCATTTTTTATCCCTCATCTTATTAAAGAATAATGACAAATTACCATTCTAAAATCCCAATAATTACCAATAATACCAAACCCCAATTAAAAACCAATTATTTTATATTCTCTGAATCATTATCCCAATCCATTGGGTTATTTCGAATATATTCCCGGATCTTGTTTAATTCGGCATCATCCCTAACGATATGTTCGTAATAATTTCGTTGCCATAATTTGCCTAAGAATGGCCTCCAACCATTATCTTTGACACCCTTTATATAATAATTTGTTGTCATTGTTTTGAACCATTGGATGATTTGACCTAAGGTAGGGGCCGACCTATGTGTCGGTCCGCTATGTATCGGCCCTTTATGATCATTCGGGCGAACACGCAGGTTCGCCCCTACGATACCGATTATTCCGTGTATATGATTTGGCATAATAATGTATTCGTCTATGTGAATATTATTATATTTATTTGACAATTCGTTCCATACGGTTGTTATCATATTTTTTGTGTTTTCGTTTTCAAAATACATTTCTCGGTCTTTTGTGCATATGGTTACCGAATACAATCCTTCGGATGAATAATCGTAACCCTTTAAACGTAATTTTATGCGTTGCGGTAAACCCATTAAGCTTGTTTCATTCGTTCAGCAATCTTTTTTTGTGTAAAAGATAAAACCAAAAGCACCAGCCCAAAAAGTATACCTTGCGCGCATGCGTAACCAAAACGCGATGAAGAAATCATAGATGCAAGGATTCTGGTCACGGGAACTTCTGTATGATACCCTGGGCCGCCTCCGGTCATTGTGTAAATTAAAATAAAGACCTGCATGGTTCCAATTATTGTTAAAATTGAAACCAAAACAAATACCGGAATCATTAAAGGTATAGTCACATTTTTAAATGTCTGCCAGGAACTTGCCCCGTCGACCTTCGCGGCTTCGTATAACTGACGCGGGATTGTCTGTAAACCTGCCAATAGAATAATAAAGCCCCAACCAAAACCCTTCCAGCTGTGTACTACTGCAATACAAGTCAAAGCTGTTTTGGGATCTGACAACCAAGTATGTACCAAATTAGTCCAACCAAAATGAATCAAAACATTATTTAATAGGCCGTAATTACCGTCATAAATCCACTGCCAAATTAAACCTACAACGACCTCTGATAAAATCGGGGGAATAAAAAATATTACCCGGTAAAAATTGCGTGCTTTAAGTTCCTTGTCGCAAGCTAAAGCCAGTATTAATGCTAAGGCATTCTGGAAAGTAAGAGCGATTATTGTAATATAGGTGGCATGCCACATAGCCCGCCACCATATCACATCACTTAATATCTCCTTAAAATTTGTAAAGCCGACATAAAACTTACTGAAAGAGAATGCATCAATGCCGTTCCAACTGCAGGCGGATAACTGAAAGACCTTTAAAAAAGGGTATATGTAGAAGACTGAGAAAATTAAAATGGCAGGAAACGCAAACGAAAAATTCTCTAAATACGACTTTGCTCTGGCAATCCTCATTTTTGTCTTTAGTGGAATTATTTGTCTTAGTTTTTTTGCCATAATATTATTACGTTTAACGTTGTCGATGTTAGTATCGAAACTTGTCCCACCTCCGAGGCGGGACACTCCTATTTACTAACTTTTGCTAATTCTCTCTCTTTTATCGCCTGAACCTCCCGACTCAACTCTTCCGGAGTTTTCTCGCCGATAATTATGGATTGAATCCCTTTATCTATTCTTTCAATTACCAACGGAAATTCTTGTACGGGCCAAATGTTCGGATGCGTTACCAAGTTCATCCGCTTGGCGAATTCAGATAAAACCTTCGGGATACCAGAAAGACAATTTTTATTCGAAGGAAGATTGTTTGTCTCTCTTGATAAATATATCTGTTGTTCTTCTTCAGTAAGCCATTTTAGAAATTCAACCGCTTCAGTTTTATTTAGCGAACGGCCATTGACCATAAATGAAGAACCCGCCCCGCCCCAAATCCTCATCGGATAACTCTTGGATATTTTGGGCGGCAACATTATTCCATATTCTAAATTGGGATTCATCCCACTGTAAACATTGACACACCAAGAACCATTAAAAGTGAAAGCGGCCCGTTCGTTGGAAAAATTCTGTTCAGCGGTCTTATTCACCATCGTTACAACACCGCTGGCTAATAAGCCCTCTTGGGTTAATTGTTCAAAAATACTAAATACCTTAACCCAATCTAAATCTGTATAGGGAACATCTCCTTTAATTGTAGCAAAGACCTTTTCCTCACCCATAATATTAAACGCATAATTTGAAGCAAAACAATCAATCATCCAAATCTCTCCCCAACCGCTTACTAAACCCTGGATGCCCGCTTCTTTCAACTTCCTTCCTGCCTCAATAAACTCTTCCCATGTCTGTGGTGGCCTGTCTGGATCTAGTCCGGCCTGCTTAAATAAATTTTTATTATAAATCATCTGTATATTCATAACATCTATAGGCACGGCGTAAATCCCCGGCTCTACTGAAAATTCATTTCCAGTTAAGAATTCATTTACCGAAAGCGCCTTGCTAAAAAAACGCTTGCTCCATTCAGCATTATCTTTATTCATCTCCTCAGATAAATTCATTACATGTCCGGCTCTAGCAAAAGCAGCGAAGTCTCTCTTGTCTGCTAAAATCCCATAAATATCCGGTAAAGTCTCTGCCTGTGCTGCAGCACGGACCTTTTGCGAATAGGCATCAGAAGGAGCATAGAGCTCAAAAATCACCCTTATGCCTGTAAGGGCCTCATACCTCTTGGCTAATTCATTAAAAATATCTTCCCTATCTGTCATCCAGTGCCAGATAGTAATTCTTTTGGTGGGCTTAAGCGATGTTGCCTGGCTGGGGCTATCGGTGGAACTTTGCTGTGCGCAACTAAAGAAACTCAATGCAAATATACCTAAAATAAAGAGCGCTAAGTATGTCCTAATATTTGTATTCTTCATCTGTCCCTCTTATCTAAACTATCCATATAACCTATTAATAACAACACAAATTACTCTGAAAACACTCTATATATTATATGGTTCTTGCTAAAAAGATTGTTGATTCTATCATAACTAATAGAAATAATCAAGATAATTATTTTCTATAGGGATTTTATAATGGTACCTATTTTTATTACCTTGCTTCGCCTCAAAATTTTCATTTGGAGGCTTCGCAGGGTTATCCGCCAATATGTTACGGTTTTGCTTATTTGAAGCGGATAAATTGTTAAAAGGCAAATTAGTTGATGGTAGTCTTGGATCTCAATGAGACTTTTTGTCTCTTGGCAACCAAGCCACCATCAACTTTATATCTTTATCCCGCAAGACCTTTGGTCTTTTCCGGGGTTTAGCGCCGGACTTCTCCGTGGCTTTACTCTATACCGTTAGAAAATTATTCTCTAACGGGGTTTATTATTAAACCTAAACCTTGCTTCTTCATCCTTAGATCCTTCGTCCCCTTCCCCTTCACTTCGTTCAGGGTCAGGATCCTCAGGATGAGCAGTCGGAGAACTTAAAAAACTCCCGACTGCTCAGGTATTTCTGTATCCCAAACAAAACAATCACCAGA
>JABMQK010000169.1 GCA_013203265.1 bacterium
ATAGCTACATCTTTACATAATTTAACGAAATCTTCGTTTTTAGCAACAAAATCTGTCTCACAATTTATCTCTACCAAAGCACCGATTTTATGATTATGGTGTATATAGCTTACTATTCGACCTTGTAAAGTGGTGCGGGACGATTTCTTTGCTGCTATCTCCAAGCCTCTTTTCTTTAACAACTCTTTTGCTTTTGAAAGATCTCCCTTTGATTGCTCTAATGCTCTCTTGCATTCCATAACTCCTGCTCCGGTCTCTTCCCTAAGCTGCTTAATTCTATTTGTCGTTACTACCATTATAATTAACTCCTGTTCTAATTATCATCCGTTAATAAATTTGATTTAAAAAAACTATTCTTCCTTTTTGCCCTCTGAGTGGTTCCCTTTTTTGCCTTTTCCTATTGCTTTTTTATCTTTTGAGTCTTTATCACTCTTTTCTATTTCTTCGGTTGCATCTTGTTCTTTTTTCTTGGTATCCTCTCCGGAAACAACCTCTTCTATCTTTTTTTGCTCCTCTAAAACCTTTATTACCTCGTTATAACTCTTCTTCGCTTCAATAATGCTATCTGCGACTAAAGACGTAACCAAACGAATTGATTTTAAGGCGTCATCGTTACCTGGTATAGGATAATTAATCTTATCTGGATCACAATTTGTATCAATCAAAGCAATTACAGGAATATTTAAACGATTTGCTTCAAGAACAGCTGTTTCTTCTTTTTTTGGATCAACTACAAATAAAACCCCAGGCAATCTATCCATCTCAATTATGCCTAGTAGATTTCTTCTGAGCTTTTCTTTCTCCTTCATAAACTTACCAATTTCCTTCTTGGTAAATTTTTTTATACTGCCATCTTGTTCCATCTTTTCAATATCTTTAAAACGCTGAACGTTTTTTCTAACAGTCTGATAGTTTGTAAGAAGGCCACCTATCCAGCGGTAATCAACAAAAAAAGACTCGCAGCGCCTAGCTTCTTCCTGAATAATCTCCTGTGCTTGCTTCTTTGTACCAACAAACAAAACAGATTTCCCTTGACTAATAACCTCAGACAAAAAGATGCGCGCTCGTTCTAAACACCCTACAGTCTTTTCAAGATCAATTATATAAATGCCAATCTTCTGTCCGAAAATGAATTTTTTCATTTTAGGATTCCAACGTTTCGTCTGATGCCCAAAATGAACACCTGCTTCTAAAAGTTGTTTAATAAGTTCTGTTTGCAATTTTTTTCTCCTCCTTTAATGAACACACAACTTATGAAGCGATAGCGAACATAAGTTGTAAACGTGAATTAACCCCCACATCAAAAATCTTTGGTGTGGGGATCCAATTATCCCAAATAATACAGATACTCAAAATTGAAAATTAGTATATCATAAATAGATAGCTTTGCAATAGATTTTTATGTACCAGGTAGATTTAATACCTGAGTCTCAAAAAGTCTTCTATATACCCCTGATTCTTTATTTATCAACACTTCATGACGGCCTTGTTCGACTATACGGCCACCCATCAAAACAATAATTTTTGAAGCATTTCGCAAAGAAGAAAGCCTGTGCCCTATAATAAATACAGTCCTGCCTTTTACAATCCGATTTAAGGTTAACTGTACAAGACGCTCTGATTCTGCGTCTAGTTGAGAAGTAGCCTCATCCAAAATAAGAATGGAAGGGTTCTTTAGTATCGCCCTTGCAATTGCAATTCTCTGCCTTTCACCACCTGAAAGCTTAACACCCCTGTCACCGATAAATGTATCGTAGCCCTGTGGAAATTTCATTATAAAATCATGTGCATATGCTTCTTTGGCTGCTCTTATAATATCATCTTCAGAAGCATCTTTCCTGCCATAAGAAATATTACCCCTAACAGAATCATTAAAAAGAATTGTTTCCTGTGTAACCATAGCGATATTGGCCCTGAGCGACTTTATAGTAAAATTCCGTACATCCTGTCCATCAATTATAACTCTTCCTTCCTGCGGATCGTAAAAACGCGCGATCAAATCAACCAACGTTGATTTACCTACACCGCTAGGCCCAACAATTGCAATAATTTCTCCCTGTTTTGCTTCTAATACAATCTCATTTAATACTATATCATCTTCATATCTAAAGCTAACCCTATCAAAAACAACACCACCACTTACTCTATCTAAATTTATAGCATCTTTTCCCTCGGTTACTGATGGCTGAGAATTTAATATATCATAAATTCTCTCGTTAGCTGCTAGAGCCTGTTGGTTGATTGAATTCACTTGACTTAATTTTTTAAAAGGCCTTATCATTGAAAAGAGCGAACCCAAAAATACCGCAAAAACACCAAAGGAAAAATCTCCCGACACAACCCCTCTTCCCACCCAGGCAAATATAACTGCCCCAAAAGTTGCACCAAAAAACTCAGTCATAGGAGCGAGTATAGCTGTACGCTTTACAGACTTCATCATAACCTTAAAAAAATCCTGGTTCTGTTTTTTAAACTTTCCCACTTCATATTCTTCCATAGAAAATGCCCTTACAATACGAACTCCATTAATAGTCTCAATAAGTAGAGAATTAATATCTGCCATTCTTTCTTGGGACTGTTTGCTTAATTTTCTTAATCTCCTTCCGATCTTTACAATAGGAACACTTATCAAAGGCACCAAAGCAAAAACCAAAAGGGCCAATCGCCAATGGATAACAAAAATCATAATTGCAAAAAACATTACCTGAAAAGACTGATAGAATAGATCAGTTACGCCGTAAGATACAGCATTCTCAACATGTCTTACATCGTTGGTAATTCGAGAAATTAACTCTCCACCTCTCTTCCTTGTAAAATACTCTAAAGACACATCTTGAAGCTTGGAGTAAATTTTATTACGTATATCTCTTACAGCGAGCTGACCTACTTTTGACATAAAATATGTCTGCAGAAATGTAAAAAGACCCTTTAAAAAGAATAATATTGCCAAGCCATAGGCAATTAAATAGAGAAGCTTTACTCGTGGAATATTGTTTACAACTGTGATAAATCCCTCAGCAAATGCAGGCAATTTGTTCGGAAAGACTATCTCTTTTCCAATCATAACCCTATCTGTCATCGGAAGAATCATGCCGATAGAAACACAATCAAATAGAGCCGTAAACATCATAAAGAAAACAGCTAATGCAAATATCTTACGATGAGGCTTGGTAAATCTAAGCATAGAAAAATAATCGCTAAATATCATAATTAGAGTCAAAACCTCCTGTGAGGATATAACTTACGGAGTTAATCAATACTCGCCACAATAATAAGCGAGTTCGCCTAGTTTTTTGGCGAATTTTGTAACATACGACGTAAGTTATTATCCGAATAACCCCCACACCAAAATTTTTGGTGTGGGGGTTAAATTCATATTATAGGTTAACCTCATTATCACTCGCTAACCTATATATTTATTTAAGCCTAATATGTTAACATACGAGTTGACTTTTGTCGAGGTCTTTGTTATTATACTTCTCCTATGGATAAAATGAAGGTTGGAGTTGTTGGAATAGGAAGATTGGGCTCTATCCATGCAAGGGTCTATGCTGAGCTGGATAGCGTTGACCTCGTAGGTATCTGTGATATTGACTCCAAAAAGTTAAATTCAGTAGCTAATCAGTTCAAAACATCCGCTTTTCTGGACTACAAAGAACTTATCGATAAAGTAGACGCTATAAACATAGCTGTACCTACAAATAAACACTATCAAATCGCTAAAGATTTCATCAATAGTGGCATTCATGTACTCATAGAAAAACCCATCACTAACGATCTTAATCAGGCTGCCGAATTAGTCGAACTAGCTGAAAAAAATAAGATTACTATGCAAGTCGGCCACGTAGAAAGATTTAATAGCGCTATCTGTGCTGTCGAAAAAATAGTAAAAAATCCCCGTTTTATCGAATGTCACCGCTTAAGCCCTTTTCCTTATCGCTCGCTAGATATTGGCGTAGTCTTAGACGTAATGATCCATGATATCGACATAATCCTGGGACTGATTAAGTCTGAACTA
>JABMQK010000170.1 GCA_013203265.1 bacterium
ACCCTAATCCCTGTAATTCTTTTATTAAAACATTAAATGACTCTGGCGTGCCAGGATTAAATCTCTGTTCACCTTTTACAATCGCCTCATAGATACGCGTTCTACCTGAGACATCATCGCTTTTTACTGTGAGCATCTCTTGTAAACAAAATGCTGCACCATATGCCTCTAATGCCCAAACTTCCATCTCTCCAAACCTCTGACCGCCAAATTGAGCCTTCCCGCCTAAAGGTTGCTGAGTGATTAAAGAGTAGGGGCCGATTGAACGCGCATGTATCTTTTCGTCTACGAGATGAATAAGCTTCATCATATAAATATATCCTACAGTTACTTGCTGATCAAAAGATAGGCCTGTATAGCCATCATATAAAGTAACCTTACCGTTCTCAGGCAAACCTGCTTTTTTTAACATCTCTTTTATTTCTGCCTCACTGGCCCCATCAAATATGGGACTCGAAACTGTTAAGCCTAAAATTTTTGCAGCCCAACCAAGATGCGTCTCTAGTATTTGACCTACATTCATTCGAGATGGGACGCCTAGGGGATTTAAAACTAATTCGACAGACGTACCATCCTCTAAAAACGGCATATCTTCTTCCGGTAGAATTTTTGCAACAACTCCTTTGTTGCCATGCCTACCTGCCATCTTATCGCCAACAGATAGTTTTCTCTTTGTCGCTACATTTACAACCACTCTCTTGAGTACTCCTGGAGGTAACTCATCCCCTCTTTTAATCTTCTCTATCTCCTGCTGCTCTTCAATAGCAAGCTCTTTAATCTGTGCATCAAAAAAATTAGCAATTAGTTTTGCTTCTTCATTTCCATTTAAATCTAATCTTTCAGCTTTTTTCTTCGAAACTCTAAGTGTCTTTGCCAACTTTACTATCTTTTCTTTATTGATAATCTCTATTTCAGCACGATAATAATCTCTTATTTTACGAATAGCAGACAATTCTTTCTTTTTTCCCTCTTTCGACTTTCTGCCTCGTTCTTTTCTCTGAAATATTTCAATATTTATAATTATCCCTTCGATACCAGGAGGAACAACAAGGGAAGTATCTCTTACATCTCCTGCTTTTTCACCAAAGATTGCCCTAAGCAGCCGCTCTTCAGGAGAAAGCTCAGACTCTGTCTTGGGCGTGACCTTTCCTGCTAAAATATCCCCAGGTTCCACTTCTGCACCAATACGAATAATTCCGTTTTCATCTAAGTCTAAAAGCGATTCTTCGGAAACATTAGGTATATCTTTAGTTATTTCTTCATTTCCTAAACGAGTCTCTCTGGCCTCTAATTCAAACTTTTCAACGTGAATAGAAGTATAGGCATCATCTTTCACAACCTTTTCACTTATAAGTATGGCGTCCTCAAAATTAAAACCTCTCCAAGGCATAAAAGCCACCAATAGATTTCTGCCTAAAGCTAACTCTCCGCCTTTCGTAGCTATCCCGTCCGCTATAACATCTCCAGCCTTGACTTTTTGACCAAGTTTTACAATTGGTTTCTGATTAACGCATGTATTGGCGTTCGAACGTTTAAACTTCTTTAAAACATAGTTTATATTATCAATTGTAATGGACCTCGCATCTACCTTCGTAACTGTTCCACTCTGCTGAGAAACTACTACCGCTCCAGAATCAATAGCTACCTTTCTCTCCATCTCTGTACCAACTAAAGGAGCCTCTGTATTCATTAATGGAACTGCTTGCCGCTGCATATTAGATCCCATAAGCGCTCTATTGGCGTCATCGTGTTCAAGAAACGGAATTAGTGATGCGGCAACTGAAACTAATTGCTTTGGAGAAACATCCATATAATCTATTTTTCTAGGAGTCATCTTTGGAAAGTCACCTTTGAATCGACAAGATACTTCTCTATCTTTAAAATGACCATCTTGGCTCAAAAGAACATTTGCCTGTGCGATAACTCTATTTTCTTCAATATCAGCACTCAAATATTCAATTTTATTAGTAACGCGGCCCTCTTTAACAATTCTATAAGGAGTTTCTAAATAGCCCAAACTATTTACACGGGAATAAGTAGTGAGAGAAGAAATTAAACCAATATTAGGACCTTCTGGTGTTTCAATAGGGCATATTCGTCCGTAATGTGAAGGGTGTATATCTCTTACTTCAAAACCAGCCCTTTCTCTAGATAAACCACCAGGCCCCAAAGCACTAAGCCTCCTTTTATGGGTAAGTTCAGCCAAGGGATTAACCTGATCCATAAATTGTGATAATTGGGAACGGGCAAAGAAATCGCGTATCTGGGATGAAAATAATTTTGAATTTATAAGGTGATATATCATTACCGCATTAACATCAGAAAGTATAGCTAATCTTTCTCTTATAGAACGTTCTAACTTTGCCAAACCGATACGGGCTTGATTCTGTATTAATTCACCTATTGTCTTTATTCTTCTATTACCTAAATGATCAATATCATCAATCTGGCCCTCACCAACTCTTAATCTAATAAGGTATTTAATAACTTCTATGACTGTCTGAGAATCAAGAATTCTATTTTCGTGCGGGATATCCATATTGAGTTTACGGTTGAGGATAAATCTACCTGCACGACTCAAATCGTATCTTTTTGGATCAAAAAATAACCTATAGAATAAAGACTCTGCCGCCTCTTCAGTTACAGGCTCAGTTGGACGCATCTTTCTATAAAAATCTATTAATGCTTCTGATTTAGATTTTGTGAAATCTTTCTTTAAAGTATTAAGAATTTCAGGAATTTCACCACCAAAGGCTCTAAAAATATCCTCATCTGAAGAAAAGCCCATAATACGTAAAATCTGCGTAGCGGGAAAATTTCTCTTTCTATCTACATAAGCTAATATTGTTTCGGAAAGGTCATACTTAAACTCAAGCCATGCCCCGCGATAAGGAATAACGCGACCATAGAATATTTTTTTTCCTGTTGGATGCAACTCCTCTTCAAATGATACACCGGGAGATCTCTGCAATTGAGTCACCACTACGCGCTCATCACCATTTATAATGAAACTAGCTGTCGGTGTCATTAGAGGAATATCGCCAAAATACACTTCTTGAACCTTTATATCAATAGGTGTTACTAATCTTAAATTTACTCTCAAAGACACAGCATAAGTCATTCCCCTACGCTTACATTCTTCTTCGGAATACTTCGGTTTACCAAGACTATAACTTATAAACTCCAAGCGAAACTTTCGATCAAAACTCTCTATAGGAAAAACTTCCTGAAAGGCCTCTTGTATTCCAATATTCTCTCTTTCTTTAAGGGATACTTCCTGTTGAAGAAATTTCTTATAAGAATCTCTCTGCATCTGCAGAAGATGTGGAAGCTCAAAGATCTCTTTTAATCGAGAAAAGCTTTCTCTCTTTTTTATCATCTGTTTATTTCTCCTGAAAAATCCTCAAAGCGATAAAATTATATATTTTGATTAAGAACTACTTCAACTCAACTGTTGCGCCTGTAGCCTCAAGTTTCTTTTTCATCTCTTCTGCCTCTTCTTTAGGAACTCCCTCTTTCACAGCTTTAGGAGCAGAATCAACCAAATCCTTAGCCTCTTTAAGGCCGAGGCTTGTTAATGTCCTAACTTCCTTTATTACTTGAATTTTACTTGAACCAATGCTTGTTAATACAACATCAAAAATGCTCTTTTCTTCTTCGGCCGCTGCTCCACCTGCTCCAGCTTGAGGCATTACACCTGCCGCCATAACTGGCGCCTGAGCCGATACTCCGAATTTCTCTTCAATCGCCTTAACCAAATCACAAAGCTCCATTACTGACATCGTTTCAATTTCTTTAATCATATCTTCTGTCTTTGCCATCTTTCTCCTCCATTTTATAATCGACTAATATTAATTTAATTGAACCGAAATAAAATATTTTTACTTCTTTTCTTTCTCCTTATTATCACTAACTGACTTTAAAGCATAAACTAGTTTTGCTACAATCTGATTTAATCCCATAGCTAACTTAGAAATGGATCCATTAAGAGCCATAGCGATTTGCTGATAAAGAGCCTGCTTAGAAGAAATACTAGCTAATACTTTAAAATCTTGCGAATTTACAATCCTCTCCTCTAAATACCCACCCTTTAAATCAATAGAAGTATGTTTCTTGGCAAAACCGACAAGAATCTTAGAGGTATCTAGCGGGTCATCTTTTATAAAAACCAAAGCTGTCGGTCCATCAATAAAATCCAATACTTCTTTGTCTTTACCTGTTGATTTTAGGGCTAAATTAATAAAGCTATTCTTTGTAACAAACATTTTTGCGCTAACAGCCTTAAGATCTCTACGCAACTGTGTTAGGTCTGCGGAATTAACACCAGCGTATTTAAAAAGAAATAAACCAGAATTGAGGCGTAAATCTTCATTTAACTGCTTATCGGATATTTCCTTAAAAAGTTCGCTAACTTTCTTCATAATGACACCTTAAGACCTGGACTCATAGTTGTAGATATTGATATCGACCTTATTAAATTTCCTTTTATTGAAGGTGGCCTACTTGCCATAATTGCAGAAAAAAGCGTTTTTATATTTTCTACAAGCCTATTAGTATCAAAAGATATCTTACCTATTAATAGGTGGATACCACCTTGTTTGTCGGTTTTAAACTCAATCTTACCTGCCTTGAGCTCCTTTACTGCATTAGCAATATTATTAGTTACGGTTCCTGTTTTTGGACTGGGCATCAATCCTCGTGGTCCTAAAATCTTTCCAAGCTTACTTAAATCTCTCATCATTTCGGGTGTAGAAACGGCAACATCAAATTCCAACCACCCCCCTGAAACCTTATCTATAAGTTCCTGTCCACCAATAAAATCTGCGCCTGCCTCTTTAGCTTCCTTTTCAGCCTCGCCTTTGCAAAATACCGCTATACGCTTTGTCTTTCCTGTACCATGGGGAAGAACTACTGTCCCTCTTAATAACTGATCAGATTTTTTCGGGTCGACATTTAAATAGATTCCTAATTCTACAGACTGTTCAAACTTTAATTGAGGCATCTTCTTTATAATTAAAACAGCCTCTTCTAAATTATAAATCTTATTTTTATCAACCAATTTTATTGATTCTTTATATTTCTTACTCTGCTTTGCCATCTTCAATAACCTCAACACCCATACTTCTTGCGGTACCCATAATAATCTTCTCAGCTTGAGCCTCATCAGCAGTATTCAAATCTTGCATCTTCTGCTTTATAATCTCTCTCACCTGTTTCATTGTAATGGTACCTATCTTTTCCTTTCCTGCTAGACCAGAAGCTTTAGCTAAATTACAAGCCCTTTTAATTAAAACTGACGAAGGAGGACTTTTTATAATAAAATCAAATTTCTTGTCTTCGTAAACACTTATGACTACGGGCAAGATAAGACCCTCTTTTTCCTTTGTTTGTTCATTAAAGCTTTTGCAAAACTGCATTATGTTTACACCATGTTGACCTAACGCCGGACCAACAGGTGGTGCAGGATTTGCCTGTCCCGCTGGGACATATAATTTTATTTGCACTACTACTTTTTTAGCCATTTTTAATGAGTCCTAAACTTACGGAAACTGATGATTTCATTTATATTTTTTCAACCTGCCAATATTCTAATTCTACAGGAGTTGATCTACCAAAAATTAATACACTCACATCAATTTTCTGCTTATCTGAATGTATGCCTTCTATAACTCCATTAAAATTTACAAACGGCCCATCTGTAACTCGGACTGGCTCACCTATTTCAAAAGAAACCTTTGGCGTAGGTTTAGCCTCGGCATCTTGTGTACGCTTTAATATATTATCTACTTCATCAGCGGTCAAGGCAGCCGGTTTTCTACCAGATCCAATAAAACCTGTGACTCCAGGTGCAGTCTTTACTAATAACCAAGCCTTCTCAATCAAGTCCATCTCTATTAAAATATATCCGGGAAAGAATTTACGTTGTGAAATCTTTCTTTTTCCCGAACGAATTTCTGAAATCTGCTCAGTTGGTATAATTATCTGTGAAAAGAATTCTTGCATTTCGCTACTAGCAACCCTAGATTCTAAAGCCTTTTTTACCTTATCCTCAGAACCTGTTTGTGTATGAAGGACATACCACCTTTTCACTTTCTTAAACCTCCACAAAATTACTTTCCACAGAAATCAAAATTATTGCTTATTTATAAAAAACACTCATTAGTAGTGACAATCGATATTTTTTTAAAGCAATTATAAAATTTCTATGCATGGTCATTTTAAAACTGTTGTTAAGAATTTGGAAAGACCAACATCAATAGATCCAATATAAACAGCCAGAAAAATAGTTGTAGCGATAACAACCCATGTCGCCCCAAAAAGCTCCTGCCTACTAGACCAAGAAACTTTCTTTAACTCTTGTTTTACTTCACTGAAGAATTTTGGAACCCTCTTTATTGATTCTATTAATTTCATCGCTAAAATTATTTTCTTATACAGGAGCGGCAGGAATCGAACCCGCAGTTACGGTTTTGGAGACCGTTGGTTTACCATTAACCGACGCTCCTAAATATATTACTTAACTTCTTTATGGATAACGTGTTTTCGACAAAAACGACAAAATTTTTTTAGTTCCAACCTCGCCTGTTGTTTTTTCTTATTTTTCGTAGAAGTATATAATCTATTATGACAAGTGGTACATTCAAAAATTATGTTTTCTCTCATCTTTTCTCGTCGAGTTATGAGCCCTCGATCGGAATTGAACCGATGACCCCGTCCTTACCAAGGACGTGCTCTTCCTACTGAGCTACGAGGGCAACGTAAGTGCTGTATTATACTTTAAAAAATATTTTTGTCAAGTTTTTTTTATAAATTTTATGTAACTATTTATACAGCAATAATTAAACTCCCTAATTAATATTTTGAAATATCCTCTGGAAAGGCTATAATTTTACGGCTTGCATATACTGATAGGATTCATTTGTAGTAAAAGCTCTTAAACCAAGAAATGGTAATTTTAAGACCACTTTCTAATTTAACCCTGGGTTGCCAGTTTAGACAGCGCTTTGCCTTTGTTATATCTGGTCTCCTTCTCTGCGGATCATCTTGTGGAAGAGATAAGTATGTTATCTTTGATTTACTATTTGCTAATTTAATAATCATATTTGCTAAATCTTTAATACTAAGCTCTATCGGATTTCCTAAATTTACTGGTTCATTCATTTGTGAATTCATTAATTTAAAAATTCCTTCTATCAAATCTGTTATGAAACAAAAAGAGCGGGTTTGTTTTCCTGTTCCCTGAATAGTTAGCGGTTTATTCCTCAATGCCTGTATAATAAAATTTGGCACAGCCCTTCCATCATCGATTCGCATTCGTGAACCATAGGTGTTAAATATCCGGACTATCTTTGTATTAATATTGTGATTGTTATAATAGGCCATCGTAATAGCTTCAGCAAAACGCTTTGCTTCATCATAGACAGCTCGAGGGCCTATAGTATTAACATTACCCCAATAACTCTCTTTCTGTGGATGTTCTTTGGGGTCGCCGTAAATTTCAGAAGTAGAAGCAAGCAGAAATCTTGCTTTTTTTGCTTTTGCTAAACCTAGACAATTATGAGTCCCTAAAGCGCCAACTTTAAGTGTTTGAATAGGATGGGCAAGATAAGTTATCGGACTAGCAGGAGAAGCAAAGTGCAAAACAAAATCAACCTTTCCTTTAATCTCGAAATGTTTCGTAATATCTACTTTTCTAAACATAAAATGAGAGAACTTTAAAAGATGTTTTATATTTTCTTTATTGCCCGTAATTAAATTATCTAGGCAAATTACTTTATAATTTCTTGCGATTAAAAAATCGCATAAGTGCGAACCAATAAAACCGGCACCACCAGTAATTACTACAATTTTACGAGGTTTTCTGTGTTTATTTATCATAGCCTAAAAACCTTAGAATTATTAAACTTCTTAAATACGTTTCTTGTATCAAAAATTAGCTTTGAGTTTTTTAAAATAAAACTATAATCTATTTTAGCATGATCAGTCACGATAACAACACAGTCGAAACCAAAAATATTCTTCTTTGTAAGTTTTATTGAATGTAAGGACTTTTTACCAATGGGCAACTGAGAAACATATGGATCATAATAAGAAACATTTGCCTGTTTTTCTAAAAGCATACGAATAATATCAATAGAGGGTGACTCTCTTATATCGCAAATATCTCTCTTATAAGTAACACCTACTATCAATATATTAGCCTCCAATATAGAATGTTTGGCCTTGCTATTAATAAGTTCGACTACCTTATTTACAACATGATTCGGCATATGTGAATTGATCTGGCTGGCGAGTTCGATGAGACGCGGCTCAAAACCATGCCGTCTTGATTTCCACGATAAATACAAAGGATCAACAGGCAGACAATGTCCGCCTAATCCTGGGCCGGGATAAAACGGCATAAAGCCAAAAGGTTTTGTCTTTGCGGCTTCAATAACCTCCCAGATATTTATCTTTAGCTTATCGCACATTAAAGCAATTTCATTTATTAAAGCAATATTTACAGCCCGAAATGTATTTTCTAACAGCTTAGTCATTTCAGCTACTTTAGAACTCGAAACTAAAATAACCTGAGGAATAATCTTACTATAAATTAATTTTGACAAATAAGCACAATTTTTACTTACCCCACCAACTACTTTTGTAATATTTGAAGTATTAAAAACTCTGTTTCCGGGATCTACCCTTTCTGGTGAGAATGCAAGGAAAAAGTCTTGTCCAACTTTCAAGCCTCGCTCTGAAAACAAAACAAGTAAAATTTCCTCGGTTGTCCCCGGATAGGTAGTACTTTCTAAAATAACCAATTGGCCTTTCTTAACATTATCTTTTATCTTTCTGGTAGCCTCAACCACATAAGAAATATCTGGCTCACGTGTCTTTCTTAGAGGAGTAGGCACACAAATAATAATTATATCAGACTTAACTATATTTCTATAATCACATGAAAAACTAATAAGTTTGTTACTCAATAATTCACTCAGGGCTGTTCTTTTTATATCTTGAATATAAGAATTACCTCGACTCAATGCTTTAATCTTCTTTTTATCTATATCTATTCCAAAAACAAAAAAACCCTTCTTGGCAAATTCAACCGCTAAAGGCAAACCAACATAACCCAATCCAATTACAGCAATCTTAGCTTTTTTATTATTAATTTTATCCTTTAGTTTTTCTCTATAAATAGATATCTTCATCTACCTATTCCTAAATAAGTAAAACCAAGTTTAGTAAGTTTATCTTTATCATATAAATTGCGACCATCAATTATTAATGGATACCTCATAATCTTTTTAAGTTTTACAAAATCAAGCTCTTTAAACTCATTCCACTCTGTAATAATTAAAAGACAATCACAGCCTTTAGCGGCATCATAAGAATCCTTTGCAAAACAGACATCTTTTAAAATGCCCTTTGCCTTTTGCATGCTCTGAGGGTCAAATACCTTAATTTTTGCGCCTTCCTCTCGTAGCTTTTCTATAATCTTCAATGAAGGAGCAAAACGTAAATCATCAGTATTCGGCTTAAATGAAAGCCCGAGCATGCCGATACGTTTAGATTTAATATTCCAAACTGAAGATTTAATCTTTTTTATAAAACTCAAAACCTGATCATCATTAATCCTTCTGACACTTTTAAGCAATTCAAAATTATATCCCAGCTTCTCAGAAATCTTAATAAAAGCATCCAGATCTTTAGGCAGACAGAACCCACCAAAACCGAGTCCTGCATCCAAAAAAGTTCTACCTATTCTTTTATCTAAACCCATACCTTGCGCAACTTTCAAAACATCCGCACCAGAGAGTTCGCATATTTTAGAGATGGCATTAATGTAAGAAACCTTAATTGCTAAAAAAGAATTAGATGCGTGTTTAATTAACTCTGCAGACCTAATATCAGTCACAATCTTAGGAGATTTAATAGGCTTATATAAATCTAATAATAAATCTTTCGATTTTTTGGATGATACTCCGATAACAACTCTATCGGGATTTAAAAAATCGTTAATCGCTGTTCCTTCTCTTAAAAATTCTGGATTGGAAGCTACATCGAAACTTAAAGTTTTTTTAATATTGATCTTTATCGTATGCTCAATCCATTTGCCAGTCTCAACAGGTACCGTAGACTTACCAACGATCAATTTATAAGTATCCATATTTAAAGCTATGGTCTTTGAAACATTCTCTATGGCAGTTAAATCTGCATCTCCGTCTTCTTTTGGCGGAGTCCCTACAGCAATAAAAATTACCAGTGACTCCTTTATTGCTTTTTTTATACTGGTAGTAAAACAAAGTCTGTGTTTATTTACATTTCTTTTTATCAATTCTTCAAGCCCAGGTTCATATATGGGCATAATAAAGGACTTCAATTTTTTTATCTTCTCACTATCATTATCAACACAAATAACTCTATTGCCTAATTCGGCAAAACAAGCCCCTGTTACCAATCCTACATAACCTGTTCCTATTATAGCTATATTGTACATAATGTTTTCTAATTAGCTTTTTATGTTTTAGGCTGTTGATGGCCCTTTTCAAAATCAAATCCAACATCAGAAAATGCCTTTAGCCTAAACGCAAACCAAAAAGTCACCCCTTTCTTCTTTTTACTATTTACAATAAACTCAAGATCCCAACAGTGCATATCCCTCGATAGGGCATACTCCTGTTCTTCTATCATTTTTCTTGCAGTAAATTCAAGACGATGATAGCAACGGAATTTCCACTTTGGATTCAATTGTCGCTCCAGACCAAAAGTGAACACCTCGCTATCCTTATCTTCTGCTCCTACTGCATAACGATAACCTGCAGTAACCTTCCCATCATTCTCTAAAGGAAAGGATATATCAAAATTGGCGTTACGGAATGAACGTCTGCGAAAATCAAATTGTGCATCAGACCAAAATTTTAACCATGCATTAGGCAACATCTCTAAATCAAAAGATAAATCACCGAATTCTCCACCACTATTTCCTTCCTGTTTGAAATCATATGGACTCTTAACTATAAAAGTAAGAAAATCGACAGACTCTCCACTTCTTTTTGTCTGCAACTTATTTTCTAAAGTTAGAATTACAGTATTTTGTTTGGTTATTGAATCAATTTCGTCAAACGCTGTCAACCTATCAGAAGACAAAGTGGGGTCATTAATAAATGAATACTCTAACGAGGGAGTGATAATATGGCGCAACTTATCTATCTCTATGCCATAAGAGTTAACTTTGACATCAAAAGTACGGTAAAATTTTGTAAGAAGATTGCACCCAGAGTAGAATATGCTCCGAGAAATATTTTCTTCTCCATTCTTATCCTTAGAGTAATATGTATTTCTTATGCCAACAGAAGGTTCTAAATTCAAAAATGCAAATTTAAAAGGATAAGATAATCTATCGTAAGTGTCGAACCGAACCGTATCTTCGTCTACATCAGTATAAGCGGTGCGGGAGGTCAATCCAGAAATACCTGTTTGGTTCTGATAATAAAATGGGGTGTCCATAACCTTAAAACTATTGGTCTCAAGCTTTAACTCAGGAACCTTTTCAATATCAGAATAAAACTGATCCAGTCTTTTGGATAACGTCAAACTTAGTGTAGCAGAAGGAAAACTATGACTAACTAATATATAATTATCGGTTTGTGCATCTTTTTCATATTCTCTATAGAAATAGTGCTTTAAGAAATTTGCATCTGAATAATCATTCAATTCCATAATAAGGTGATTGTTACCTTCGTCCCATTTATGACGGTACTGAGTTTTATATCGCACAGTATTTTTAAAGACCGGTGAAACCTCTCCTTCTCCGCGAAGATGTTCATTTACCTGATAATAACGAAAAAGTCCGCTTCCAAAATTTTCAGAAAGCATTTCTAAATCCATGCCCCCGCCGAAACCTTTATTCTCCCGCCAATCAAAATGCATAGTCCCTCTAACATCATCAGTAAGGTAATATGTATACCTGGTAAGTACATATGGTCCCCACTCCTTAGACTGACCCAGAGAAAAACTAGATCCTTCGCGTCGATCCTTTATACTTTGCACAAAAAATGGTAAATACATTATCGTGCGATTACCAACAACAAACTTAACCTTTTTAGCTCTAATTTTGTCATTGGGAATGATTTCGACTCTGCGGCAATGTAGGTGATAGTGCGGTTTATCTAAATTACATGTGGTTATATCTGCATCATATAAAATAAATTTAGCGGGAAATTTTTCCGCTTCAGGGGCAACGGCAAAATATGGATCAATTTTCATATCTGCCTCGATAATCTTACCCTGCTTTGTATCAAGATTATAAAAGGCGCTGCTGCCATCAACTATTCCAGTTTCATCTATTAATTTTACATTGCCCTCAGCTAAGATGTCTCTGGTTTGAGTAAAAACAGTTATTTTATCACAAGTCAATGTCGCCTCGCCATATTCAATGATAACGTTTCCCTCTGCAACTATCATATTTAACTCTGTAAAATACTCAACTTTATCCCCATTCACTACTATAGGAGATAGTTTGTCGGGTTCTTGAGAGAAACAAATACTAAAATAACCCATCAAAAGCAGCAGAATAAGAATCAAACCTTTTTTTAACTTGAACATTTATCTTCTAAGCTTCTTATTTCTTCGATAAGACAAATTATCTTTTACTAATAACGCTGCCCCTATTAATCCTGCATCTTTTCCCAAAATGGCTTTTTTAACCCTTACTAATTTTGCCTGTATCGGCATCGCTCTTTTATCTATCGTCTCTTTTACTTTTTTAAATATAAAATCGCCGGCGAAAGACAAACCTCCTCCAATTACAATAATTTCAGGATTAATCAGATTAACTACTCCGGTCAAAGCGATTCCTATCTTTTCAGCAAAGTCATTATAAATTTTCAAAGCAACTCTGTTCCCATTTTCGGACAACTCGCTCAATTTTACTAAATTTATATTTTCCATTTTAAGTTTTTTTCTCGCTTCGGATAAAATATATCTATTGCCCACATATCTTTCTAAACAGCCTCTACCGCCACAATTACATTTTGGACCGCTAATGCTTAAAGGTATATGGCCTATCTCTCCCGCACAAAAACTTGCCCCTCTAAATAATTCACCTTCCAGAATTAAGCCGCCCCCAACACCTGTTCCCAGGGTAAGACAAACAGCATTTCTTGTATTCTTCGCAGCGCCTAATTTAAACTCTGCCAATGTCATTAAATTCACATCATTATCGACAAATACCTTAAAATGCAACTTTTCTTCTAAAATATCTCGAATTGCTGTATTCTGCCAATGAGGGATATTAGGCAAATAATAAACTTTACCTCTTAAAAAATCTACCGGCCCTGGGACACCAATCCCTACCCCTAAAATTTGTCTTTTTCTAATATGGTTTTTCTCCAGCAGAGTAAAAATTCTTACGACTATTTCTGAAATTAACCTATTTCTCTTCGAAAAGAAATCTTTCGTAGAAAACGATATTTTATCTTTAATGCGCAAGGCATAATCGATAAGCGCAATCCTCGTATTAGTTCCACCCAAATCTATACTTATAATGTATTTAAACATATTAAGTTTAAATTTTAGCCTAATTTAACGAATTTTGCAACAAAATTAATACAAAATTCACTTTTGATTAAAAACTTCTCTATTAAAGAATTCTAATCAATATCTCAATCTTTATGTCAACATTTTAATGGGGAGACAAATTATTGCCTTTAAAAAAACAATACAAAACCCTAATTCTTACAGGGTGTAAGCAGAAACTTTATTTTTGCCGTTACGCTTGGAATGATAAAGAGCGCTATCAGCTTTATCCATAATCTCTTGAGTAGTTCTATCGTCCTGAGGAAAACTTGCAACACCAATACTTACAGTTAAATTAAGCAATTCATCAAATGCCTTAATCTGTCTTGATTCTATTGCTTTACGAATTCTTTCTGCTACAAATAAAGCGCCGTCTTTGGAAGTCATTGGCAAAATCACCATAAATTCCTCTCCTCCGAATCTACCGATTAAATCTATTTCACGACAACTAACCTTAATAATCTCAGCTATAGTCTTTAATATAACATCTCCTACAAGGTGACCATATTTATCATTAAAAGACTTAAAATTATCTATATCAATCATAAGAAAAGATAATAATAAACTTAACTCTTCTGAACGTCGCAATTCTTCCTCAAAGCGATCTAGGCAATATCTACGGGTAAATATCTTTGTAAGCGAATCCGTAATGGATAATTCTTGAACTCGCTTATACAACCGAGAGCGTTTTATACTCGTTATAAATTGAGCGATGAGAATGTCTAAAGACGATTTCTCATTGTAATTAAAACCTTTGATGGCTAGATAACCATAATTCTCCGCCTCAGATATTAAAGGAATAATCTCAAGATTATTTGAATCCTTTTGAGACTCGATGCTATCTAAATAATTACACTCGTCAAAATGTATAAATTTTCTCAATCCTTTCTTAAAGTTTGAAAAAATCTTATCTTCATCTAAAAATTCACAAATCT
>JABMQK010000171.1 GCA_013203265.1 bacterium
CGCATAGGCAGCGACTTGGCCCGAATATGTATATCCAGCGTGGGGAGCGATTATGGCCAGGATATCTTTCTCTTCTAAGGCTGGCTCCTGCTCTATATTTTTAAAGAAATCATCGATTTGGCGAGAGAGGGAATTTTTATTGCCGGGATAGAACTGGCCGCTAACATTGGGATACTTTATTTTGTCTTCGGCAAAAACCAAATAACAAAATGACAAAATTACAATAAATACGATTGGAATTAATTTCTTATGATTTTCTACTTTCATTTGTTGCAACTTAACTCTTCGAAGTCCAACACGAAAGTTGTTGGGCGAAGAAGAGTGGAGGCCGAATTACATTAATTCGGCACTCCACCAACTTTTCATTAATGAAAAGTTGGTGGAGTCACCGGGAATTGAACCCGGATCTCATCCTTGCGAAGGATGTGTTGTCCCATTTCAACTATGACCCCATATTTACCCCGTTAGAGAATTACGTTCTCTAACGGGGTTTATAAATTCCAAATGTCAAATTCCAAATCCCAAATAATCTCTAATGACAAAATCCCCACCTGACCGACGGGCAGACCTGCCTGGCCGGCCGGCAGGCAAAATTCAAATAAATATTGCAGCGATAGGATTAATTTAACACATCAATAAGCACTTTTCAACTCGTATTTAATAATGCAGATAAATTGGTGGGATTACCGTCCTGAGGTCATTCGGGAAAAAATTGTAGTATTTAAATACATTGCTTGATCTGCATATCCCCCTGTACCTATCTCAACAGTTAAAGCGGTTCTATTATATGAAGAAAAAACGTTAAAATTGATAACACCTTCTGCGATTCTTTCATAATCTGATGTAAAATTATTAGAAGAATATTCTATAGGATCACCAACAGACCCATTCCATCTATATGCATGCCATGGATCATTAGGGTCTATTTGGCAAGGGACGCTCCCATCGTCAACTCTGATCGTTAATTCCCTACCACCAATTATATAGAGGCTTGTGTTATCCAACGAGCCTATCTGTCTTTGAAAATCTTTTCTTATTCTTTCTACCACAGGAATTAGTTCATCTAATAATTTAACCTGTGCTTCTGGTTTTATCTGCATCCTGCGCATAGCGAGTTCTATAGTAACACCAGTAAGCACAACCGTCCCTAATAATAAGACAGCTATCAAAAGCTCGATAAGGGTAAATCCCGCAAGAAAGCTGTTCTTCTTGCATTTATTTTCTAACGGAATAAAAGCTCTTTTCCGACTATTCTTCATTTTAATTTATTTTGATTCACGATCCAACATTCATCTAAAATACTATAATTGTGTTTCATCCCAATCTATCTCTACTTCAACCTTTCGATAATCATAACCTCCTGTATTAATTATTTTATAACGCCACTTTCCATTGTATCTTGTGGCAAATTCATTAGTTCCGAACCTGTCATAAATATTTAAAAAATTATCATTGGAATCGTCAATATCATGCCAATTGCTCCAGGTATTAGAACCTCCCAAAGAATTAGCATGAAGTGGTGCTGAAGTATTATACCAATGGTCTGCGCCTAAATAGATCCTTAGATTCTCTAACACGGTCTGGGCTACCTCTGTGGCAAAATGCCTTCTCTGGGCGCGTGTAGTTAATTTGCGCGACGACAATGTAACGCTAAACATCCCCGCGCTGATAATGGCTAATAGCAATGCAGCAACAATAATTTCAACCAAGGTCAACCCACCTGTTCCACCTACGCGGTGGAACAGGGATTTAAATTTCCTCTTATGTTTTATCATAACTTATTGAAGTTATTAATGTTACAAACCTAGGGTCTGACCCTGTTGTGACTGTTGTGAAAAAACCCTTAGAAGTATTTTATCTAAGGGATCTATATTATTTTTAAAAATCTCATTCAAAGAAATATAAAATAATGCCTAATTTGATTATGGAGGATTACTGCATGTAGCATTAACATCGCCTGCTGTAATCGTACATGAACGTGGATAGCCACCTGCTTGGCCAGCCCTCGTAATCGAAGCAGTAAATCCGACAAAAGAAGTAATAGTATGCCCCACCCAATTACCATCATCAACTAAATCTAAATTTAAATTGGTGTTTATGTTGTCAATACCACTACCAGTATAATAACTACCTGTTTCCATTTTATAAGCCCTTTCGGCGGCGCGAATAAGACTAAGGATGGCCTTTGCCTGTTTATCCATAGCCCTTTCTCGAGAACGTACATACTGAGGCAAAGCGATACCTGCCAATATCCCGACAATAATAACAACCACCATTAGCTCGATTAAGGTAAAGCCCGTTAGAAACCTACAATTTCTTAAGAGAGGGAAAGTTTTCTTATTTTCTTTATACATTTTCTTTCGTTTTTTTAAAACTTTATTCGAGAATAATAAAACCTAAAGAAAAACCCAAAGAACTTTTTTTCTTTATATTTCACCGAGGCCGCCGCCAGGTTCAGGCGCTTTAGGAACATATGGAAGAGGGGGAGTAGGTACTGTTTTAGTGCCACCACCACCTCCTCCGCCCATAGGAACACCAGGAGTTCCTCCAAAAGCAATAACTCCGCTTTCGGTTATCGTAGCCCAGTAGTTTAAATCAAAACCACCAGCAACGCCCAATCCATTTCTTATGGCTTCAGCGATGACGTCATCGTCTCCATTATACGGGCCAGCACTCAAAGCATCATCTACATTAAAATCAAAGTATCTCTTTACCGCAGTTCCCTCTTCAAGATCAAGCTCATCAAAACTCGTGGCATATGCATCATTCTCCATTAAATATCGCATCTGGGCTTCACGGATAACACCAAGCATACTCGTTGCCTCGGCTATTTTCGAATTCTCTACAGCTTTATTATACCGCGGCAAAGCGATTGCTGCAAGTATTCCAATAATAATAACCACTATTATTAACTCAATTAAAACAAACCCCTTTAGGAATTTTCTGTTTAACTCTCTAAAAGTCCCTTCTCTTCTCTTCATTTCATTTCCTTTCTTTAAAATTTCCCCTTGAAATCTTATTCCGATATTTTAATTCTTTTTTTATTATTCTTACCTGCCGTCGAATAACTATAACTATTAATCTTGAGAAATCTGGCCGCCCACAATAGGAAAACTAACTCCGGGAGCACCTCCACCGCCAGAGGTAAAATTTCCTCTTTCATCTATCTTTACCCAGTAGTTTGAATTATAGCCGCCTCCAACACTCCAGCCATTTCTTGTAGCTGTAGCGATCACCTCATCATCAGTAGTAAATGGTTCAGCAGAAGAAGCAGCGTCAACGTCAAAATTAAAATATCTTCCAGCGGCAGCAATATTTAAATCAAGATCGCTTAAAACATTGGTATAATCATCATACTCCGCTACATATCGCATCTGGGCTGCACGAATCGTACCAAGTATGCTCGTTGCCTCAGCTACCCTTGAGTTTTCTACAGTCTTACCATATCTCGGCAAAGCAATCGCAGCCAGTATTCCTATAATAATAACAACGATTACAAGTTCAATCAGAGTAAACCCCGTTAGAGAACTTTGTTCTCTAACCCCATTAGAAAGTTTGTTTCTAACGGGGTTAAAATCGGTGGCTTTCTCTAACGGGGTAAATCCCCTTAAAGAGCAAGAATTATTACATTTTCTCATTATTTGCCTCCTGGTATAATCCTCAGGTATAATCATGGATTATACCTGACCCTTCGGCTTCGCTCAGGGTCAGTCCTGAGCAGTGTCGAAGGACTGATTACTGTGATTATATAAGATTACAGAGATTAATTGCTGTAATCTAATATTTTCCGCTAATGCTATGTGGCGGATGGCTTCGTTTGACTTCTCTCATTACAAAGTATAACATATAATTACAGATAATCCAAGTGTCTAACTTATTTGAATTCAATACGTTTCGGTTTTCCTGCTGTACAAAAGAACAGTCCCGTTAGAACAATAATTTCTAACGGGACATAATCTTCAAAAGATATGCATTCTTAAGAATTTACTATCTTTTGTCTTTAAAGTCGAATCAGATTTATTTACAAAACTATGACCAGACCTTTTCAGCTTCTCTAATTTTCCCAATTCGTTTTATTCCAACTTGCTGTGCCAGCAGATGTTACAAACCTAGGGTCTGACCCTCTTATTAGATTTTTACAATAGATAGTCAAGAGCATCTGATATGCCGAGATCACCATCTTCATCTATCGCTATTGTATAGGTAGCAAAATTGCCTTGTTCTGTATCAGTCCTAACACCGTACCCTATTGCATCTATTGCTGCTATTGTTGTGTTTCCATCAGCCGCAGTATAGTTAAAATATTTCTCAGTACCAGTCTCAATATCTAATTTATCTATACTGGCTGAGTACTCTTGATGTTGTGC
>JABMQK010000172.1 GCA_013203265.1 bacterium
TACGGCAAGAGCTTATGCGTTCTGAAAAGTTAAAAGCAGTAGCTACCTTTGCTTCTGGTATGGCTCACGAAATAAAAAATCCCTTAACTGCTATAAAAACATTTGCGGAATATCTTCCCCAGAAGACAGAAGATAAAGAATTTTTAGGAAAGTTTTCTAAAATTGTAGGTTCTGAAGTGGAAAAGATAGACAATTTAGTTCATCAACTACTTGATTTTTCGAAGCCTGCTCCTTTACAGTTGAAAAAGGCAGATATACATAAGTTAGTAGATGAAACCCTTGAACTTTTGAACAATCAGTTTATTAGGCATAATATAAAGGTTAACAAAAATTACAGTGATTTTGAAATGATTGCAGTGATTGATCGTAATCAAATGAAGCAGGTATCCTTGAATTTATTTATCAATGCTATTGAGGCTATGTCTAATGGCGGCACTTTAACAGTTTCTACTGAGCTTGTCAATTCAGGCGAAATTCGTGATAATTCGTGTAAAAAAAGATTCGTGAGAATTTGCGTACAAGATACGGGATGTGGTATTTCGGAGAAAGACCTACCACATATTTTTGAACCATTCTATTCGACCAAAGAAAAGGGAAGCGGATTAGGACTTTCTATAGTTTATAATATTATTAAAGAGCATAAGGGTAGTATCAAAGCTGAAAGTAGAATTAATAAAGGCACAAAATTTGTAATTGAGTTATCAAATAATATAGCTGAACAATGAAAAAAGAAGAATATGATGTAATTATAATTGGAGCAGGAATTGGTGGTTTAACAATAGGTTCTTTATTGGCTGCCGAGAGAAAAAAAATTTTGATATTAGAAAAGAATTATAACCTTGGAGGTTATTGTTCAACTTTTAAAAGGAAAGGATTTACATTTGAGTCTTCCATTCATGCTATCAATGATTGTTACAATAAAGGAGACATTGCAAATATTATTAAGGAGTGTAAATTAGGTAAGAATATCAAATTTTTGATACCTGCTTATACCTATCGTTCAATATATCCAGATTATGACATTAGAGTAAAACAAAGATCTCCACAAGAATTCATTAGAGAATTATCAAGATATTTTCCTAAGGAAAAGAAAAATATCCTTCGTTTCTTTAAAGAAATGAAGGATATTTTTTATACTTTGAAACAGATACATTTACTTGGTTATCCCCCTAATAAAAAGATTATTAAATATAGTAATAAACCTTTTGATTATTTACTAGATAATTTTTTTGATGATCAGAAGTTAAGGGGGATTATTTCACAATATTGGGTTTATTGCGGCTTGCCAACAAGTAAACTGTCATTACTAGATTATTGTTACCTATGGTGTGATTTTTTTATAAATGGCTCATACTATCCTGCGGGCACTACTAAAAGTTTAATTAATTCATTTGCTACTAGCATTAAGTCTAAGGGCGGGGAGATAATAAATAATTGCGAAGTGACTAAGATAATAATAAAAGATAAGGAACCAATAGGCGTAGTTACCGAGAATGGAAGAAAATTTTTTGCTAGATTAATTGTTTCAAATATAGACTACGATAAAACTTTAAATAGACTTATCAGACAAGAAGAATTCAAGAATTCTTCATCTGTTAAGGTAGTTGATAAAGATAATGTCTCTTTGTCGGCTTTCAGAATTTATCTTATTTTAAATAATAAATTAAGAGATTTCTCAGATGACTTTGAAATCTTTTTGAATCCAAATTACAATATAGATAAGCAATATTTATCATCAGTTAATAATTTACCAGACGATGCCCCTGTTGGGATAACAATGTATTCTAATTTGGAGAAAAGAATATGTTCAGAAAATAAATACATTATTGCTATAACAATGCTATCTGGATATGACTATTGGAAGAATTTAGACAACAGTCAGTATAAACTAAAGAAAGAACATGTTAAGAATTTAATAATTAAGAAAGTAAATAAGGTTTTTCCTCGCTTGTTAGATAGAGTTGAGTTTATGGAAGCAGCAACTCCTTTGACATTTGAAAGATACACAGGTAATACAAGGGGTTCAATTTATGGTTGGAACAAAAGAGCAGGATTTAAACAAAAAGTATCTTTTATCAGAAATTTATTCTTTGTAAGCAATTGGAATAGCAAAGGTGGTAGTGTAGCTGGAGTAATGAAAGTTGCTAAGTCAACAGCCATGTTAATAAAGCAAAAATTATAATTGATATGAAAAGAAGAGTTGTTGTTACAGGCTTAGGACCATTTTGCTCTCTAGGGATAGGGATAAAATTCATTATTGATTCATTGATTAGAAAAAAAACAAATCTAAAGCTATATAAACATTATATTAATAATAAGCTATGGGATAGTTTTATTTTGCATAGAATACAAAGATTTAATTTACAGGATTTCAATATAGATAAATCAGAATTGGACTTTATTAAAAGATGGCAAAATGGGAGAATTGATAAGGACTTACAATACCTTATTTTAGGTACAAAATTAGCAATTGATGATAGCGGATTGGGAAAAATTAGAAATAATGATAAAGTAGGTATTATTTTAACTCATGAGAATCCAGGTTTAGATACCCTTATTAACAAAATGGGTACAGAAGCCTTTAAGATAATTAATGAATTAAAGAAAATTTCAAAAAAATCATTTTTAGAGAAATTATATTATAGTTGTGAAAAAGAAGGATATAATTCGCAGACATTCACAAATTTATTTTTTATTGCTAAGTTATTCAATATTCATGGATATTCTATTTTTATAAACAATGCTTGTGCTTCAGGGCTATATGCATTAGAAGCTGCCAATATGCAGATAAAAAATGGCACAAACGATGTAGTAGTAGTAGCTGGTGCAGATTGTACTTTAAGTATGTATAAATATTTGTGGTTTAAAAAGAGACGTTTTCTTGCTGAAGATTTTATTTCAAAACCTTTCTCGCAAGATGCTAATGGCATTGTTCTTGGAGATGGCGGGGGAGGAATACTATTAGAAGAATTATCTCATGCTAAAAGGAGAGGTGCTCATATCTATGCAGAATATTTAGGTGGAAGTTTCTTTTTAGAAGGGTGGAAAATTACTTTGCCATCAATTTCAGATAATAACTATACCAATATATTTAAAAAGGTCTTAAAACAGAGTGGGTTACAACCATCAGATATTGATTTAGTTAATCCTCACGGAGTAGGAATGAGGATAACTGATAAGATAGAAGCAAGCGTAATTACAAAAGTTTTTGGCAAAAAGAATTCTAATCCTAAGGTGTGTGTTTTTAAACCATACGTAGGACATACTCTCGGGGGAATAGCTGTGCTTGAAAGTATAATTCTATTATTGTGTTTAGAGAATGATATTATTCCTCCTTTTCTATATACAAAGAATATTGATGAAAGAATAAGATTGAGAGTAGCTGATGAGACGATACATAGAAAGCTTCGCATCGTTGCTAAAATGTCATGTGGATTTGCAGGATATGATGGAGTTGTTATTTTTAGAAAGCCCAAAGGTTAATTTATGAACATATATGCATTTTCTCATATTTTATTAGGTTTTACGTGTTTGTGCTTAGCTTTATTTCTTCTTAAATTTAGTAGAAGAAAAATTCATAGGATTTGGTGTCTTTTTAATTTATCGCTGAGCATATGGGGATTTGGGAGCTTCTTTGCTTTAATAGCTGATAGTCCTGAAGCATCTCTGCATTGGTGGAAGTTTGCTCATGTAGGTGGTCTTTTTGTAGCTGTTTTCTCATTTCATGTTGTTTGTTTATTCTGCAAGATTAAACGAAGAATTTTGTTAGTCTTAGGATATACCAACGCAGTAATATTTCAAATTTTCTCTTTCACAAACATAATGAAGTTTTCTGTAAGGTATATATTTAATTCTTACTATATATATAAACCTTTGGATTATAAATATGCTGCTCTTTTTAGCGTCTGGTTATTTTTGGCTTCATTGGGTTTTTATGAATTATTTGTTTATATGAGAAAAATTAATAAAGCAGAGGTGAGAAATCAAATTCTCTATTTCTTTACTGGCATGGCTATAGGTTATAGTGGTGGAGTAATGCATTTTCCACAAGTTTTTGGTATAGATATATATCCTTATGGCAATTTTAGCGTTCCTATTTATTGTCTTGTAGTTACTTATGCTATTATCCGTTATCGCCTTATGGATATAACTGTTGCCATAACTCGCACAGGAGTTTTTGTTGCTATATATTCTTTAGTTTTAGGTATTCCTTTTGCTGTTACCTATTCTTTTAAAGCGTATTTAATTGGTTTTTTAGGGGATAACTGGTGGTTAGTGCCAATGGGAGTATTAACAGTTTTGGCGACAGCAGGGCCTTTTATCTATATCTTTTTCAATAGCAAAGCAGAAGAGAGATTGTTACGCACACAGAGGCAGTATCAGAATACCTTAAGGCAGGCTTCCTCTGGGATGATA
>JABMQK010000173.1 GCA_013203265.1 bacterium
AATATGTTATTTGGTTAATTAGAAATTTGCGCGGGTGGCGGAATGGTATACGCGCACGTTTGAGGGGCGTGTGGGGTAACCCGTGTGGGTTCAAGTCCCACCTCGCGCATAATACTTAAAAATTATTTTCCCCTCGTTGGTCCTTAACATAATTTGAACGCTCCAGGCCCTTAGCCTGCCTTTTTAATTCTGCGCCGATCTCACCGACTTCGGCCATATGGGATATTTTTCTTTTTTCATTTGACACCACTCCGATAGAGATAGATAGGAGTGGTATTTTTCTTTCTACGCCCTGGCGATCTTTAGCGACAATAAATCCGGTTTTTCTATCTTTTTCGCTATAAAAGGTAGGGGCGATTTTATCGAAATCACTAATTATTTTTTGGCAGAGAACATCAATTTTATCAGGAGTTGTAATAACTACAAAATCATCGCCTCCGACATGTCCGATGAAGTCATCTTTATTGCCTATCTCTCTCGCTGTTCTGATAAATATCCGAGCACTCTCCTTAATCACTTCATCCCCATGTTCAAAACCATATTTATCGTTGTAGCTCTTAAATTTATCTAAATCAAGATAGCAGACCGCATATAAAGAATTTTGGTCTATTCTTTTTTGGAGTTCATTTAAGATAGATACGTTTCCGGGTAGGCGAGTGAGGGGGTTTGCCTCGAGGTCACGCTGTGCCCTTCTTATGATCATTCGTATTCTGGCGATTAGTTCTTCTGGTTCAAAAGGCTTTACAATATAGTCATCGGCTCCAGCATTAAGGCCTCCAACCTTGTCAGAGACATCTCCCTTACCGGTCAGCATTATTATAGGCATGTGGCTTAGAAGGATATCTTTTTTTAACTCTCGGCATACGCCTCTGCCGTCCAGTTTAGGCATTTTAAAATCAACAATGACCAGATCGGGATTTTTTGTTTGAGCGAACTTTAAACCTTCTTGGCCATCAGGGGCTTCTATTACTTCATATCCCTCTTGGGTGAGGGTGATGTTTAATACATCACGAATATCAGGGTCGTCATCGATAACTAATATTTTTGTTCTCGGCATATAATCTCCTCGATCTCTTTTACCAATACCTCTATTGCAAATGGTTTAGTTATATATTTAGTAGCGCCTAATGTTAGGCCGTGCTGTTTGTCTTCTTTTGAGATATAAGTGCCGGTTAAAACAATTATAGGAATAGAATTAAACTTAGGCTCTTTTTTCAGGTGCTTAATTAATTCAAAACCATTCATTTTCGGCATATGGATATCTACGATAATGAGATTTGGTATGAATATTTTTAGCTTTTCTAAAGCCTGGAGTCCGTTATTTGCGCCTACCAAGGTGAGCCCCTTATCTTTAAGGGACAGGGTAATGATATCGATTACATCAGGGTCATCGTCAACGATAAGTATATTTTTCGATTTATCAAAGGTACCAGTTTTTTCAATAGCTTCTTTTATTTTGGCGGCTAGTTCTTCAGGTTTAAATGGCTTTGAGATATAATCCACAATACCCTGCACATACTTATTTTTGTCCTGACTCAAAACAGAGAGGATTATTATGGGGATGTCTGCTATGGCGGGGTCTTGTTTGATTATCTTAGCTACCTGAAAGCCATCGATGCCGGGCATCATGATATCTAAGGTGATTAAATCCGGTTTTTCCTTTCTGGCTAATTCGATAGCCGTTTTTCCATCGGCGGCCTCCAAGACCTGAAAACCGCTATCTGTAAGAGATATTTTTATAATCTCTCTAATATCCTGTTCGTCGTCTACAACCAGAATCTTTTTTTTCATCTCTGATAACTCCTTATAATAGGTAGTGTGAAGCTAAAAGTAGTCCCTTGATTTAATTTGCTATTAACCCAAATTTTACCTTTGTGCGCTTCAATTATATATTTTACCAGAGATAGTCCCAGGCCTGTTCCTTTTACACTCTGGTTTACTTCGTTATCTTCGCGGTAAAATTCTTCGAAGATTTTATTTAGGCTGTCTTTTGCAATACCTGTGCCGGTATCTTCTACATCAATTTGCACAGTTGCATCTGCCTTTTTTGCACTTACGGTTATTTTTCCTCTAGAGGGTGTAAATTTTAAGGCATTACTTATTAAATTAATGAATACTCGCCGCAGTTGATTTTTGTCTGCGGGTACGGTATTTAAATCTCTGGGTAATTTTTGGATAAATTCTATTTGTTTTTCTGTAAATTGAGGTGATAGTAGATCCGCTAAAGTATCTAATAATTCTTTTAAGTTGATATCTTCAATTTTCATTTCGACCTTTCCCGACTCTATGCGAGAGATATCCAAGAGGCCATTAATTAACTGTGATAAGCTATCTGAATGTTTATTTATTTTTTCTAATCGTTCTTTTACAGGGGTTGATACCTCTCCTAATTTACCCGCGCTTAATAAAGAGGCATAACCTTTTATTGAAGTTAGGGGTGTTCGTAATTCATGAGAGACGGCTGAGACAAAATCGCTTTTTCTTTTAGTTATGATTTTTATTTCTTCCAAAGCCTTGGTTAATTCTTTTGTGCGCTCTTTTACTTTATTCTCTAATTCTTGATGTGAACGCCATGTCTCCTCGAACAATTTCGCATTTTCCAGAGATTGACCTATTTGAGTAGCCAGTATGGATACGGT
>JABMQK010000017.1 GCA_013203265.1 bacterium
AATGAAACCATAACCTTTTTGTTTATTGAACCATTTAACTTTTCCTTTTGCCATTATTTACTACCCTCCTTTCCTCAAAGATTTATAGTAAATAACGGCAGAACAAAAAAAACCGCGAGGCGAGGTACTTTCTGCCTTGCGGCTTAAGACTTCTACTACCTTATTTACTACTAATTTAAAACTTAACAAACTATTTACTCTTATTCAACTTTACTATTCTTAATTGCCCTAAATATATACTAATTCTTACTATTTGTCAACTAAAATTATAAAATCTAAACTATCTTTAAACAATATTCTTTCTTACAGAAAATACCTATCTCTGACTATCTTTTTGATTATATCAGGGCTTCTAAATTTAGCTTCAGAGCCGATCCTTAATTACTCTTAATTACTTTTCGCCATTGCGCTTAGCTGCAGAGGTATTGGATTTTCCTGAACAACCGTAGGCAATCCGATTTTATCCAACAAATCAATGAAAGGATCTGGGTTGAGTTCTTCAACGTTGACCATTGTTTTCACGTCCCAGATACCTTGGGCTATAAGCATAGCCACAGCTGCCGGCGGAACGCCCGCGGTGAAACAGATAGCCTGCGACTCTACCTCCTTATAACACTTTGCGTGATCACAGGTATTATAAATAAAAATTTCTTTAGGTTTGCCGTCCTTCATACCTTTAACAAGATTGCCAATACAGGTTTTCCCCGTATAGTTGGGCGCAAGCGAGAGAGGATCAGGAAATATTGCTTTGAGTACTTTTAACGGCACTACCTCTACGCCTTCGGCGGTCTTAACAGGGTGCTCCGAGGTTAAACCTAATTTAGTGAGCACTGTAAACACATTGATATAGTGGTCGCTAAACCCCATCCAGAAACGGATACTATGGGCATCTATATTTTTTGACAGAGAGTGAAGTTCGTCGTGGCCGCTTAAATAGATCGGCTGCTTACCCACAACCGGAAAGTCATAGGTCATTTTTATGGAGTGCACCTTATCCAGAACCCATTTACGGTCGATCCAACTCCAGACCTTTCTGAATTCGCGAAAATTTATTTCCGGATCAAAATTCGTGGCAAAATATTTACCATGGTCTCCGGCATTCACATCCATAATGTCTATTGTGTCGATAGTATCGAAGTGGTGCTTCACCGCGAGCGCGCAATAGGCATTGACCACGCCCGGATCAAACCCAGCGCCTAAAATAGTAGTAATGCCATTTTTTTTGCATTCGTCTCTGCGTGGCCATTCGTAATTAGCATACCAAGGCGGATTCTCGCAGACTTTATTCGGGTCTTCATGTATGGCGGTATCCACATAAGCCGCGCCGGTCTCAATACAGGCGCTCAACAACGACATATTCACATACGGCTGAGCAAGGTTAAGGACTATCTGAGAATTAGTCTCTTTGATAATTTTTTTTGTGGCTGGGATATCCAGGGCGTTGACTTGACGAGAATATAATTTTTGGGTTGGATCTTTAAGATGATTTTTTCTCTTAATTCTCTTAATAATCTTATCACATTTACTCTGTGTCCTGGAGGCGATACAAATGTCACCTAATATTTCATTATTCTGAGCGCATTTATGCGCTGTGACATGAGCAACACCACCAGCCCCGACAATTAAGATATTTTTTTTCATTTTTGGCACACCTCCAAGTATTTATTGAATATTTTCATTAAGATAAGCTCTTTACAAAATCTCTGTATTTAAACCGGCGTATCATATCGATTGATCCGTCGAGTCTTTTTATCACAATTGAAGGCATTGCCAACCCATTAAACCAATTCTTCTTAACCATTGTGTATCCCGCGGCATCGCAAAATTTAATAATACTGCCGATTTTTAACCGGGAGCGAAAGCGATAGGTGCCGAATATGTCGCCGGCAAGGCAAGACCGGCCGGCAACCATATAACGAAACCGGCCTCCTCCATTGCTCCTTATCTTTGCGTTCTCCCGATAAACCAACAGATCCAACATATGCGCCTCAGTTGAAGCGTCCACAATTGCGATATCAATCTTGTTATGCACAATATCTAAAACCTTCGTTACCAATTCAGCTGATTCAGTGATTACGGCCTCACCAGGTTCTAAATAAACCTGAATATTAAAACGCCGGCTAAACTCTTTTAACTTCTTACAAAATTTATCTATTGGATAATCCTCTCTGGTAAAATAAATCCCGCCACCCAAACTCACCCACTCTAATTGCTTAAGCACGCTCCCGTAGGTACGGCTAATATAATCTATATTATCAGAGAAATTTTTAAAGTCGGAATTTTCACAGTTGAAGTGAAACATAACACCGCTTAAGATGGAAAGTACTTTAAGGAGGGACTTTTTATCGAGGACGCCCAGGCGGGAAAACCGACGCGCAGGATCAGCTAGATCAAAGCGGGAGTAGCTTACGCGTGGGTTGATTCTCAGGCCAATTTTACAATTGAGGATATGAGAATAGAGCATCTTTAACTGAGTAATCGAGTTAAAAATAATCTTATCCGCAAAATGGCTAACCTCCTTAACTTCTTCTTTGGAAAAGGCTACACAGTAGGCGTGAACTTCTTTACCGAATTTATTATTGCCCAGGCGGGCTTCATAGACAGAACTAGAGGTCGTCCCGTCCATATACTTCTTCATTAGATTAAACACGCCCCAGGCTGAAAAACACTTAAGCGCTAAAACAGACTTTGCGCCGCAACACTCTCTTACGTATTTAATCTTCTTTAGATTCTTTAATAATCTTCTCTCATCAATTAAATAGTAGGGTGTTTCTAAAGACATAGTAAAAACATATTAATAGAAATTTAATTTAATGGCAAGTTTTTTTCTAAATCCCTGAACTCATTACTGTCCAAATTACTGTCATTGCGAGCTCCGAAGGAGCGAAGCAATCCCAAAAGATGAGATTGCTTCGTCGCTATCGTTCCTCGCAATGACGAAGTAGTTGCCTGCAATGGCACCTTTGCAAAGTCAAATCTCAAACAGCGGTTATCGTCGTGCAACATCTACTAATTTGGACATGAGTGATCTGAACTCTTCCTTCATATTATTTACAAATGGTTATCTGGGAGCGTTGTTATCTTCTTTCATTTTTCACTCCCTCGCTGCGCTCGGGATTAATTCCCCGCTACTGAAACAATGGCGGATCATTAAAAAAAGATTGCTCTGACAATAAGATAGCCTGCTGTTGCGCTTATAGCTCCCTGTAGAATTCCCTTTAATATCTCTCTTTTTTCTTTCTTTAAATAAAACAAAGAAGCAACTATACCGATATAGATGAGTGAAGCAAAGATAGTAAATAGAAAGTGGTTATAGAAGATTGATGTGAATATAACTAATATTAATCCTATTCCTGCACGCAGAGCGCCTTTAAAAATTGCTCTTAAGATAAAAAACACAGTAGAGCTTATAATAAACTGCATAGGATAATAAGCCTGGATAACAGAGACCCTCACAATAGTCAGAACCAAAAACGGAATTCCACCCAATGCTATACAATCCCTTGCCAGTTCTTTACGCCATTTCATTTCCATGATAAAGATTTTTTACCCCGTTAGAGAACACAGTTCTCTAACGGGGTTTACTTTGAACCATCCCCAAGCCTAAAGGCACAATTTCAAACCAACTTCTTCAAGGTTATATTTTACCTCTTCCCAGCTATCTTTGCAAGGAAGAGAATTTATTTAAAAGTACGTACTCGATACGTACTTTTTTTGGAGGAGTGGATTGGTGGAATCTATCTGAATTGTAGACAGCCTGTCCACAATCTGGAGTTTATCGGGGACATTTCAAGGCTTAATTTCGAAGCCCGCTTCTTTTGCGCCAGAGGAATACTTTGTCATTTAACCTTACCAAAAAAGGAAGTTTTACTCCGACCTCCTCTCCCCTGACGGTTCTCTTTCTGGGTTTATGCCTGTGCTGAATCTGAGTTACTTTAGCTTCTCGGGCGGGCGTATTCTTACCTATAAACATTATAGTATCGCCCACCTTAAAGGGGCGATCGAGAATCTTTATCTGGGCGACGCTTATCTTCTTAAAAAACTTTGTTACCCGGCCTACAAAGACCTTCTCGTGGGTATGTTGCCTGCCGCTGCTTATCTTTCCCGAAGGAACCCCAAATAAAAATCCCTGCGAAAAACCCCGATTGTAAACCGTTTTCAACTCTTTCTTAAAACCCCTCTTTAGA
>JABMQK010000174.1 GCA_013203265.1 bacterium
AATAATTTGGGACCGGTTCTGAAGCTAAACCGAAAAGTGTCCCCAAGCAGGGACAGTTTCCTGAACGCGGTGGGAACCGGTTCTGTAAAACCCTTAGGTTTTTGTAATTTTTAGACCCACACAATAATCATATTGACATTCATGATAGTAGGTGTTAAAATTTTTCAAAAGACGGTTTTCCGGAGAAATTCTGGGAGGAAGTATGAATAAAAAAAGACTTATTGGGATGTTAGTAGCAGTCGGCTGTTTGGTGTTTGTAGCATCTTTTGTTTATGCCGAAGACCTTACTAAGTATTATAATATATCTTCTCCTGAGTATGTGGAAATAATTAGTTACACCCGCCAGCAGCCCGCTTTTTATATTATCGCTCCAAAAGGCTGGTATGTGGCACTGGCGAATAGCGATGAAGTCGCCGATAGGGCAATCTTCTTTAAAAGCGACCCTGAGAAGGTGCTGTCGGAAGGACATATTCAAACCCCAAATATCCGTGTCTCATTCGCACCTAATCCGCAAGGGTTCACAGCTTTTATGATGACATCTGATTACGCATCACAAATAAAATCAACAGGAGGGCAAATTTTGCTTGAGCCGCAAGATATTTATGCGGATAAGTTATTAGGCAGTCATTTTACGGCACTTGACCCAAAAAGTAATATAATCATGGATATCTATATTTTTCGGAAAGAAAGGGTATATATTTCTCTCATGGCAATATGTAGTTACGTTGAGTTTGACGGACTAAAAGCTAAAATTAAAGAGTCGGTCGATTCAATTAAGTTCTAAGGATTCGAGGACCGCCATGCAGGGTAAATAGTGGTTAGATGTGTATGGGGCAGAAGGACTGGGAGGTGCTGTTAATTTTGAATTTCTCAATGTACTTAAAAAAGCATCAGGAAGGGATAAGCGGGTTTATTTATTCCAAAGTAAAAGAGCAGTTTAAGTAACATACCATCATAACCATTCACACAGGGCTGGACTAACCGTTCAGCCCTTTTTATTTGTAAAATAGTTAGTTAAATTTTGCCACTTCTTGCTTCTATTATAGTAGGAGGCGGTAGAAGTGATAAAAGCGCCTAAGAAGCTAATGGTAATTCGGGACCGGTTCTGAAGCTGAACCGAAAAGTGTCCTCAAACAGGGACAGTTTTCCGAACGCGGTGAGAACCGGTCCTGTAAAATTCGAGAAACGGTTTTAGAAGTTTTGTTTAATAAAATACCAGTTGATGATATCGCCTCAACTGGTATTTTATTAAATGCCGAAGGTGGGAGTCGAACCCACATGCCCGTAAAGGCACCGGTTTTTGAGACCGGCATGTCTGCCATTCCATCACTTCGGCTCTACTTCACTTATCGGATTGTGTAATTATTTTTCTTTCTTATTTTCCAAAAATACCTTCATTAATTCCAGAGGCAGGGGAAATACAATCGTTGAGGTCTTTTCATTAGAAATTTCAACGAGAGTTTGTAAATAACGCATTTGTAGGGCTATAGGTTGAGTAGCGATTATTTTAGCTGCCGCGGTCAATTTCTCGGATGCCTGATATTCACCCTCTGCAGCGATTATCTTTGCGCGCCTTTCTCTTTCTGCTTCCGCTTGCCTGGCCATCGCCCTTTGCATCTCTTGGGGTAAATCCACATGTTTTACTTCTACATTGGAGACCTTTATTCCCCAGGGGTCGGTAGCCTTATCAATAATCTCTTGTAGTTGTGAATTGATTTTTTCCCTCTCACATAGCAATTCATCTAGAGTCATTTGGCCGACGACACTTCGCAGAGTTGTTTGGGCCATTTGAGAAGTAGCGAAGAAGTAGTCTTCAACTTCGATAATGGCTTTATTGGGCTCTAATACGCGAAAGTAAACAACAGCATTGACTTTTACAGAAACATTATCTTTTGTGATAATGTCTTGCGGCGGGACGTCGAGAGTAATTATTCTTAAGCCGATTTTTACCACTCGGTCAAAAGGCACCAATACAAAGATAACTCCTGGCCCTTTAGGGCTCGGTAAAATTCTACCCAGGCGAAAAATTACAGCACGCTCGTATTCTTTGATAATTTTTACACAGTTCATTAAGTAAAAGACAATGATGATTAAAATAGTAAACGGACTAAATATCATCTTACACCTCCTTTAATGAGCGCACAATTTACGGAACGACAGAGAACGTAAATTGTGCGCGCGAATTAAACCCCACACCCAGCAATATTATGAAAATGCTGGGTGTGGGGGTCAAACTCAGCCATAAACTTACGCCACTATGTTCCGTAAGTTTAGGCTTCGTTTGACAAATAATCTCAACCCTTCAACTTTAACAACCCTTACTTCGTCACCTTTTTTTATCAATTTCTTTTCTGTATTGTATGCGTCCCAAATCTCTCCGTGCAGGAAGACCTTGCCTTTTTTATTAATTTTTGTCATCGCTGTCGCTGTTTTACCGATTAATCCTTCTTTGCCTGTGCTTACTTTTCTACGATGCACCTTAATAGCATTTGCGACTAAAAATATCGAGATCGCCGTAATAGAGGCTATTACAGGAATAATGACATGTAGGGAAATTTTTAGGAAAGGATAAGGCGATTTAACCAGCATCAATGAACCGAAAATGAAAGAGATAATGCCTCCCAGAGTCAATAGGCCAAATGTAGGAGTAAAGGCTTCGGCGATTAAAAGAATAACAGCGAGTGTTATTAATAATAGCCCTGTGTAGTCAATTGGCAGTAGCTGGAAAGAATAAAAAGCTAAAAGCATACAGATTAACCCGGCGATGCCCGGAAAGCCGATTCCCGGATGAGAAAATTCAAATATTAACCCGATAACACCGAGCATCATCAAAATATAGGCGATATTGGGATGGGCTATGGTATTTAGGATTTTTTCCCGGTTAGACAATTCCACAAAGTTTATTCTTGCGTCTTTTGTGTTAATTATTTTTTCTCCATACTTTGTTTCAACTTTCCTGCCGTCAATTTTTTTAATTAATTCGTCTAAGTCAATAGCTAAAAAATCAACGATATTCTTTTTTACGGCCTCTGTCTCTGTAGCCGATACGCTCTCTGTTACAGCTTTCTTGACCCATTTAACATTGCGTTTTCGAGTCTTGGCAATCCCCTCAACCCAGGCTAAGAGGTCATTCATTACTTTTTTAGCTAATATGTCTTGAGATTCATCTTTTTTATCTTTTTCTTTCTTATCCATTGCTGGTGTAAATCCAATTCCAATAGGGTGCGCTGCCCCGATATTTGTAGAAGGGGCCATAGCCGCGATGTGGCTGGCATAGGTAATAAATACTCCTGCAGAGCCTGCGCGGGAACCGCTGGGTGAGATATAGGTAACTATAGGTATTTCTGAGTTCAAAAGTTTCTTTACTATTGTTCGCGTTGATTCAAGCAGGCCGCCAGGGGTATCCAATTCAATTATCAAACACGTTGCTTTATCTTTCGTTGCGCTATCGATAGCATCACAGATAAATTTTGTAGTTACGGGATTTATTATGTAGTTGTCTATTTTTATAACGTCAATATTATTTTTGTTTTGGGCGCCCAGATAAGTATCAAATGACAAGAGAATAATAATGAGGGGTATTACCACAAAAGTTATACTTTTTTTAGCCATATTTAGCCTCTTTATTTAGTGTTTTTAGAAATATATTAATGTGGAGTTCACCAATTTTTTATTAGTGAAGATACTGAAACACATTGTTTCAGTATCCACCATTTATTTCATTAATGAAATAAATGGTGGAGCTGATGGGGATCGAACCCACGA
>JABMQK010000175.1 GCA_013203265.1 bacterium
AATCTATTCAGGACAGTGATTTAATAATACTTGCCCTTCCAATCTCTCAAATAATAAACTTTATGTCAAAAATAAAAAATATATCAAAAAGTAAATCTTTAATAATAGATGTAGGGAGCACTAAACTCAAAATCGCAAAAAAAGCCGACGAATTGAAGCTAAACTTTGTTGGTACGCATCCTCTTGCTGGCTCAGAGAAAAAAGGCTTGGCTTTTAGTTCAGATGAGCTATTTAATAACTCAAAGGTCCTAATCACTCCCACAAAAAATACCGATAAACGAGCGGTAAGTAAAATAAAATTATTCTGGAAACGACTAAATGCTCAGACTGTAATATTCTCACCTAAACACCACGATAAAATTCTCTCTTATACAAGCCACCTACCGCATTTAACTGCATTTTGTTTAATTAATTCTATTCCTAAAGACTTCCTTGCATTCGGCGCCTCAGGTTTAAAAGATACTACCCGTATCGCTTTATCAGACGTCCAAATATGGTCAGATATTATTTTGAGCAATAGGAAAGAATTACTGAATTCATTATCTTCTTTTGAAAAACAAATAAAAGATTTAAAAAGAATCATTCAAAAAGGCAATAACAAACAGCTAATTCAAATACTCAAAAAATCTAAAAATAAAAGAAGGATTATCGTCTGAAATAAAAGACTTTTTGTGCAAACTATGTTTCAAGCCTTACATCATCCACCTGCCTACCGTCAGACTAAACTACCAAATCATTGCATCGCTAAGAAAAGACGGGTTAAAAATAATGCTCGGAGGGATATTATTATTGCTGTCGATGGGCCTGCGGGAGCAGGAAAAAGCACTGTAACAAAATTGGTTGCAAAAAAATTAAGATTTCTCTATATCGACACCGGGGCCCTATACAGAGCACTTACTTTAAAAGCAAAAAGGCTTAACCTTAATCTCAAAAATAAAAAAGTAATTACTGCTCTTATAAAAAAAACAGATATCAAATTAATATATAATAAAAATCTGTTAAAAGTAAAATTGGACAATTACGACGTTACTAAAGAAATCCGTAAGCTATATATTACAGATGGGGTTTCAGAAGTTGCAAAAATAAAAGAAGTTAGACAAATAATGACTGAACTACAGAGAAAACTTGCAAAAAATAATAATTCTATTTTAGAAGGAAGAGATATAGGCACGGTGGTATTTCCTAATGCCAATTTTAAATTCTATTTAGATGCGGATTTTAGAGAAAGAGTTAGAAGGAGATTTAAAGAGTTAAAAGAAAAAAATAAAAATATCAAAACCAAATTGGTTAAAAATAATCTCTCTACTAGAGACAAAATGGATTCTACAAGAAAAATTGCTCCTTTAAAAATGGCTAAGGACGCGATATACATTGATACAACAGATTTATCAATTAAAGAAGTTGTCGATAGAATACTCTCATGGATAAGAATTTAATTAGGAATTTCTCTATAATTGCGCACATCGACCACGGAAAATCTACTCTTGCAGACAGGCTGCTTCTTTATACTGGTGCGATCGAAGAGAGACGTTTTAAAAACCAATTATTAGATGATATGGACCTCGAGAGAGAACGGGGTATTACCATTAAGGCCTCTGCTGTAAGAATTAACTATACAGCCCAGGACAATAATAAATATCTGCTTAATCTCATAGATACTCCGGGACATGTGGATTTCTCATACGAAGTATCCAAGTCTCTAGCGGCTTGCGAAGGTGCACTTCTTGTCGTCGATGCTGCGCAAGGCATAGAGGCACAAACTGTGGCAAATTTTTATCTTGCTATAGAGCACAACTTAAAGATCATTCCTGTTATCAATAAAATCGATCTTGGCAATGCCCAGGTTGACCGTGTAAAAGAACAGCTTTGTGACATTTTAAGATTTACAGAAAGTGATATAATCCTTGCTTCGGCGAAAGAAGGAATTGGCATTGAAGAAATATTAGAAAAAATAATAAGTGTTATTCCGCCACCAAAAGGAAACGATGTAAATCATCTACAAGCTCTCATATTTGACTCCATGTTTAACACATTTAAAGGAGTAATGGTATACGTTCGAAATTTTAATGGTGTCATAAAGACTGGCCATGAAATAAAAATGATGAGCTCTCAAAAAAAATATAAAATTGAAGAAGTTGGTATATTTAAACCTGAAAGGGCTCAAATCTCTGAACTCAAATCCGGTGAAGTAGGTTACTTTACAGCTAACATTAGAGACCCTAAAGAAATAATTATCGGTGATACAGTCACAGACGTAAAACTACCTGCAAAAGAATCCCTTCCAGGATACAAAAAAATAAAACCGCTTGTCTTTTGCGGGATATATCCAGTAAATGCAAAGGACTTTACAAGACTAAAAGACGCAATGGAAAAGCTAACGCTAAATGATTCTTCTTTTGTCTTTGAACCAGAAACCTCACAGTCTTTTGGCTACGGTTTTCGCTGTGGTTTTCTCGGGCTCCTGCATATGGAAATCGTCCAAGAGAGACTAGAAAGAGAGTATGACCTTAACCTTATGATTACAACACCAAATGTTGTCTACAGAATAAAGAAAAGGAATAATGAAGAAATTGAAGTAGCTAATCCTGCCAGGCTCCCTCCAGATAACGAAATTGCAGAAGCACATGAGCCTTATATAAGGGCCTTTATAATTGCCCCTTTCGAATCAATAGAACCGATATGTAAATTGGCAAAAGAAAGAAGAGGGATATTTAAAACGCAAGAATTTCTTGGCCAGGATCGAATCAAAATTATATTCGAGATGCCCCTTTCAGAAATAGTTGTTGACTTTTACGATAAAATTAAGTCCCTGACTCGAGGATATGGTTCTCTAGACTATGAATTTCAAGACTACAGGCCAACAAAACTGGTAAAATTAGATATTCTTTTAAACGGCAAGTTATGTGATGCTTTTTCATGTCTTATCCACAAAGATAAAGCCCAGATAAAAGGTAAAATGCTCGTTTCTAAATTAAGGGAGCTTATCCCGCGCCAATTATTTGAAGTGCGCATACAAGCGGCGATCGGTACTCAAGTTATCGCTGCAGAGAAAGTTAGGGCTGTCGGTAAAAATGTAACGGCTAAGTGTTATGGTGGAGATATCACCAGAAAGCGAAAACTCTGGGAAAAACAAAAAGAGGGTAAAAAGAGGCTAAAACAATTTGGTCAAGTGCAAATTCCCCAAGAGGCATTTCTTGCAGTACTAAAAATCTGAGGTTGCAAATATAAGTATGAGAAGATTGGATTTAAAAAAATGGTTTAAGGATAAGTCACCAGTGATAAGAGAATGGACAGAAACAATCGTTATCGCTACTCTCCTGGCATTGCTTATTAGAAGTTTTATAGTGCAACCCTTTAAGATTCCTACTGGTTCTATGAGAACGACCCTTATTGAAAAAGACAGAATATTAGTCAATAGGTTTATCTACGGATTAAGAATTCCATTTACAACTATTAGGATTCTTAAATTCAACCATCCAAAAAGAGGAGAAGTTATAGTATTCAATTACCCAGAAGATACAAAGAGGGCATTTATAAAACGAGTAATTGCAAAAGGCGGGGATGAAATTGAGATAAAAGAAGGAAAAATATACATAAATACTAAGGAACTTGAACATCCTTCAATTAAAAATATCTATTACTATAATCGTGGAGATTTTGGATTGATTGGCCAAAAAGTAATCGTTCCTGAAAATTCGTACTATGTCCTTGGAGACAATAGCCGTTCTTCGAAAGATAGTCGCTATTGGGGTTTTGTTAAGGATAAATATCTTATCGGAAAGGCATTTTTAATATACTGGCCATTAAATAGAATACGGATTATTAAATGAGTTTTGCAAATAAAATAACTATCTTTCGCATATTAAGTGTTCCTTTTTTTATAACGACACTTGTCTATTATACCCCGCAGAAAGATTATTTACGATTTATTGCCCTGTCAATATTTATACTGGCTATTATATCTGATGTTATAGATGGCTACATTGCTAGAACAAGGAATCAAAAAACTCAAGCAGGTGCAATTTTAGACCCTATCGCTGACAAAATTCTTTTAATCACAGCTTTTATTTTTCTTTATCGTATCAGTAATCAATATTTCGATATTAAGCTTCCCCTTTTAATAGTGCTAATTGTAATTTTTAGAGATGCGATCTTGCTTTTAGGAGGAGGGATAATTATCCTTACCAATCAAGAAAATAAAATAGGGCCAACCTGGTGGGGAAAAATATCTACTTTTCTGCAGATGATGACAATTCTATCCTTGCTGTTAAAGTTAAATATTAGTTCTTTTATCTGGAATATCGCTATAGTATTTACAGTAATTTCGGGAATTGACTACTTAAAAAAAGGCATCGGTATGTTTAATAAACAACCTCAAAAATAAGCCTGATTATAAATGAATCTATTAATCGCCATATCGTTAAGTTATCTTTTGGGTTCCATACCTTTTTCTTTTATCTTGGCAAAGGTTTTAGGAAATGCTGATTTGCGTAAAGTCGGCTCCGGAAACATTGGAGCAACAAATTTGGCTAGAGTCTTCGGATATAAAATTGGGGCGATTGGACTACTTCTTGATATTTCAAAAGGTATTATACCTGTCATATTGTTGGCCGACTTAACCGTCTCGAGCCTAAACACCTCCTTAAATTCAATAAGATTAATCCTTGGCCTAACCAGTATTTGCGGACACAACTGGACAATATTCCTAAAATTTAAAGGAGGCAAGGGCATCGCTACAAGCTTTGGAGTATTAATCGGGCTTGCCATAAAGAATATTCTTATTGCCAAAGTTATCGTAATATTGGCCTTCATTTGGCTAATAACCCTGCTAATTTTCAAATATGTTTCTTTAGCTTCTATAATATCTGCTTTATTTTTACCGATGTTTTTGTATATTTTTGGACTAGAAAGAATCTTTGTCTACTTTGGTATTATAATTGCCTTGTTTGCCATTTTTCGTCATAAGTCTAACATTGCTAGGATGTTACAACATAAAGAACACCGTTTCAATATCAAATCTAAATTCCTCTCCTTAAAAAAGAAAGCGCTTTCCTAAAAGCTCCATAACCCCTTGTTTCTACATAACTTATGTGTTATAGTTTCTTTGAAAGTTTTTGTGTATGCGCGAATACATTAAATCCTAGGGTTCCCAAAAGGAAAAGCCGGGTTGCCATCAGAAAAAAGGAGAAAAGTAATTATTAAGAGGTGATCCGGCTTATTGAAGAATAAAGGGGATAAAATGAGAGACTTAATATTTAAGAATTTAACTTGCAGAAACAAATCAAGAAAAATCCTCTTGGCAAAAGAAACCATTAGCGAAGAAGGAATACTCACTAGAATACAGAAACATCTTATCTATGACGTTCATGAGATAAGTAATGAAGTCACTCCTGATAAAAAGGCGAAAAATGAGTTGTTTATTTTAAAAGAAAAGAATACAAAGTTAAAAACAGAAACTTTCTTCATAAAAATGAAAAGTAGCATGTGCGCAAACTCTAATAATAAAGCTTTTATTATCAATTTTTTACATTCATTAAAGATTGACCTATCTCCTAACCATACCTAATATAAGAACATCAACGTATTCCACACAAAACCACACCTCCTAATGCAAACGAAATAAGTAATATTACATTGACACGAATTAACACTAATCAAATTCCGAATTACCACGCCTGCCTGCTGCAGGCAGGAATAATTCGTGGGAATTCGATAGAAATTCGTGGGAATTCGTGTTCAACAATCATTACTGTCCAAAATAGTGTCATTGCGAGCGT
>JABMQK010000176.1 GCA_013203265.1 bacterium
ACTGGAATAAATATATTGAGCATAAAAATTATAAGGGTATATACGGAAATAGTACTTTTTTTAGGAAATTTATACAATTCTGGAACTGGGTTGATCGTATTATTAAAATATCACTAAGCGACAAAGACATCGTGTTTATTAATGATCCTTTGCTATCCGCCTCGTATAGGGACAAATTAATTACAATTGAGAGGCTTTCTCGTGCCCATATTGCTCAACCAAAACTTTACAAAATATCTTCAATCGAAGAGATGCAGGAACGACTTATTCAAGGCCGCAGTTTTTTTATCAAGCCACGATACGGTTCTATGGGCAAAGGTATTACATATTTAAGTTGGTCTAACTGGCAGACAAATTTTATATTCAAAAATAATAAAATAATAAGCAAAAGGTCAGATCACGGTTGGAAATTTAGAGATATAACTGTAAATAACGCCTTTTTAGAGCAGCTACTCAAAAAAGATAAAGATATTCTGATTGAACAGGCTTTGGATCATTTAATTATCATGAAACAGAAGGTCGACCTTAGGATATACACATTTTTTAATAAAGTTATATTTATTTATCCCAGGAAGAATGCACCCGATAAGATTACAACAAATATTTCCCAAGGCGGACGGGGCGATCCTAACATTTTAGGAATGATACCTAAACATTTACTGGTTAAGGCGAAGAAGATGGCTGAGCAGATTTCTAAGGTTCTTAATCTTAACTTTGCCGGAATTGATATTATTTTGGACAGAAATTTGAAGGATGTTTATGTGATAGATGTTAATGCCTTCTCGGGTTTTCCTAAAAGAAAGACATTTAATTTAAGTCGACGCATGATAGAAGAACTCATTAAAATGGATAATAAAAAATGATTTTTATTAAAAAAACTTCAATATTTAAAATTACAGTTGGAACTGTTAATATTATTTTTTCTAAAAACGGAGGTAGAAGATGAGTGGGATTTTTGGAGTAGTATCCAGTAAAGGTGACTGTGCAGAAATTTTGATGTACGGCACCGATTATCACTCGCATTTAGGCACTGAATACGGGGGAATGGCCGTACTTGGTGAACAATTCATTCGACAAATACATAACATTTCCCAGAGCCAGTTTAAATCTAAATTCTTTGAAGATTATAAGCGAATGAAAGGAAATAAAGGCATAGGTGTTATTAGTGATTTTGATGAACAGCCTATTTATCTGAATTCTAAGTTCGGTCCATTTTGTATAGTTACTGCTGGTCTTATTGAGAATAAAGATAAGTTAGTAAATTCTCTTTTAAAAGAGGGTTTTTCTTTTAGCGAAGTAAGTAAAAGCGGGGTTAATGTAACAGAGCTTATAGCTAAGTTAATAAGTCAGGGTGCTGATTTGGTAGATGGAATAACAAAAATGTTTAATAGGATAGAAGGCTCATGTTCGCTATTATTGCTAAATAAAGATGGAATTTATGCTGCCCGCGACAGATTTGGATATACGCCTATTGTGATAGGAAAAAAAAGTGATGCCTGGGTGGCTACGTCTGAAAGTAATACTTTAGCAAATCTCGGATTTGAGCTAGTAAAATATCTTAATCCTGGAGAAATAGTTTTTATAAATGAGAAGGGTTTAACACAGAGATGCCCGGGTGGTACCATAAATCAAATTTGTGCTTTCCTTTGGATATATAGTGGTTTTCCCGCTTCAAGTTACGAGGGGATAAATGTTGAGGTGGTAAGGGAGCGTTGTGGGAGATCGCTTGCAAGACGGGATAGAGATATAAATATAGATATTGTCTCTGGTATTCCTGATTCAGGGACCGCACATGCTTTAGGATATGCCATGGAGTCAGGCAAGCCCTATAGAAGACCTCTCGTTAAATATACGCCTGGCTACGGAAGGAGCTATACTCCACCTTCGCAGGAGACACGTGATTTGATAGCCAAGATGAAACTTGTTCCCATTAAAGATATAATTGAGGGAAATAGAATCGTTGTATGTGAGGATTCCATAGTTAGAGGTACTCAGCTTAAAAATTTTACTATAAAGAAGCTTTGGGAGGCGGGTGCAAAAGAAATTCATGTAAGACCAGCATGCCCGCCTTTGATGTTTCCTTGCAGATTCTGCCTTTCGACGCGTAGTATACATGAGCTCGTAGCACGAATCGCTATTCGTAGTCTCGAAGGTCACGATTTAGAAGATGTTTCAGAATATATCGACCATACTAGCGAAAAGTATAAAAAGATGGTGAAATGGATTACAGACAATTTGGGAGTTACTACTCTTAGGTATCAGACTGTTGATGATATGGTTAATGCAATTGGATTGCCTCAAGAGAAATTGTGTCTTTATTGTTGGACGGGAGAGCACCCTGCAACAAAAGACTCAAAAACAAAGAAAGAGGTTAATAAAACCTGTGCTGTTAAAGTATAGCAGTAGTTTATAGCGCAACAGCCTATGCAGAAGAAAAAAGTTATTTTTATAATTGGTCCTACCGCTGTAGGAAAAACCAAGCACGCCTTAAGATTAGCGAAGAAGGTTGGTGGTGAGGTTATTTCTTGCGATTCAATGCAAGTTTATAAAGGGATAGATATTTTAAGTTGCAAGCCTTCTAAAACAGAGAGAAGTCGGATAAAACACCATTTAATTGATATTATCTCTCCCAGCCAAGATTTTAATGTTAGCAAATTCATAAAATTAAGCAAACAATTAACAGAGGAAATTCATAAGAGGGGTAAGATTCCCATTTTTGTGGGAGGAACAGGACTATACATAGATTCTTTATTAAATGGTCTTTTTGAAGGCCCAGCAAAAAATCCCGCTATAAGAAAAAAGCTTTACAAAAAAGCAAAGCTTTACGGTAGTAATTATCTTTATAGGAGATTGAAAAATATTGATCCACAGGCAGCGAAGAAAATTCATAGTCATGATTTAAGAAGGATTGTAAGAGCATTGGAGGTTTACCAAATTACAAAAAAACCAATCTCTAAATTACAAAAGCAAAGAAGAGGAATTTTACAAGATAAGTGTTTTAAGATTTACCTTTTTGCTCTCAATATGCCGAGAGAAAGATTATATAAGAACATAGATAAACGGGTTGATGGTATGTTTGAACGAGGAGTTGTTAGAGAGGTAATAAAAATTCTTAAGAAGAGGTGCTCAAAGACGTTTAGACAGGCTTTAGGAATAAAAGAGATTAATTCATATTTGAGAGGAACGATTGTTTTAGAACGAGCCCAGCAGCTGCTTAAGCAGAATACACGCAGATACGCCAAGAGGCAGATGACATGGTTTAGAAGAAATATTAGAATTCAATGGTTAGAAAAAAATATTTCTGTTAATTTAAAGGATATATTAAAAAGAATCGGTTATAATTTTAATTAAATTAATTGATTTAGTTGTATTAATGCGATAAAATTGTGCTTATAGATTTCTTGGGGAGCAAAAATGCAGAAGATTAGAAATTTAGAAGAGAAAGAAGAAATTAGAAAGTTTCTTGTGGACAAACTTTTTTTAATGAGAAAAGTCCGATTTGTTATCGGGTTATGTATTATATTTTGGGGTTTGATCCTTTATTTTTTCAGCATACCAGGTTTTAATCCGACAGCGCTATTGTTGGTAGCCCTTTGTGAAATGCTTATAAATCAGCCCTATAGCTTTATCACCAATCGAATTAAAAATCTCAATTGGGTAATATTATTTCATCAAATTTTTGATGTAATTTTGATATCACTGTGTATCTATTTTCTAGGTGGAACCGATGCCTATTTTGCAATAATACTTTATTCTTTAATCATTATTTTCGCTGGAGTAATTGTCTCCATAAAAAGTTCATTTCTTATCGCCAGTCTATGTTCTTTAAGTTATCTTATTATGTTTGACCTCGAATTTTTTGAAATCATACCCAAATCAACAATTTTTAAACTTGGTTTAACCCCACAATTAAAAATTATAGTATTAATATTTATTTGTACATCTTTATTTTTAATCGCGTATGTTTCTTCATTTTTGTCAAAGATTATTACAAAAAAGAGTGAAGAGTCAAAAGCAGCTTTGGATAAACTTAAATTCGCTGAAGATGCTATGATTCAAGCAGAAAAATTAGCTGCTGTGGGTCAATTTGCCTCGGGTGTTATTCATGAAGTTAAAAATCCTTTAGGCGTAGTTGTTAGTGGAGTTGAGTTTTTAGAAAGCGAAGTTTCAGATAGGCCGGATCTTGTCGAATCGATTAAGAGGATAAAAAAGAGTGCCCTCCATGCAAATGAGATCATTAAAGGAGTCTTAAATTTTTCTAGGCCGGCTAATGAACAACTGCAAATTTTGGATTTGAATATGGAAATTAGTGATACCATTCGATTATTAAAAGGAGTTAAAATCGGTCCTAACATACAGATAGTAAGGGAGTTTTCCAAAACCCCCATAATAGCTAAACTCAACAAAAATCAATTGGAAGAAGTTGTTTATAATATTATTACAAATGCTTGCGAAGCTATGCCAGGAGGAGGCAGGATTTTTATCAGAACTTATCGTCAGGAATATAATCAGGAAGGGCTCAAGTCAGGCTTTAGGGAAAGTTCTCGCTTTGTATTTGGAGAGAAAATAGCCGTTTTAGAAGTTCAAGATGAAGGGATAGGTATAGCAGAAGAGGATATCAGTAATATCTTTGATCCATTTTTTACTACTAAGCACAAAAAAGAGAATGCCGGTTTAGGTTTATCTATTTGTCGACGGATTATAGATGCACACAATGGAGAGATTGAGGTAAAAAGCGTGCATAGAAAAGGGACGATTATTGTTATTAAGCTTCCTCTATTTGAAGAAAAAAAGAGACGATAATGCCTCAATCTATTAATTTCTTAGCTATTTTTTATTTGTACAGGAGTAAGTTTATTTAAATTTTGAGGAGGATTAGATGAAAAAAAAGATTTTAATGATTGATGATGAAGAAGATTTTTGTTTTTTTACCAAAAAGAATTTAGAGAAGACTAGAGAATTCGAAGTAATTATAGAAACTAGCGCAGCACAAGGTGTTAAAACTGCTATAGAACAAAAGCCCGATTTAATATTACTCGATATTATTATGCCTGAATTAGACGGTAGTGAAGTTGCTTTTCGCTTAGTTAATGACTCAAGGACCAAAGATATCCCCATAATTTTTCTTACATGTTTAGCGGAAGAAAAAGAATTAGGTAGATACGATGGATTGAATTTAGTTGGTGGAAGGCCTTTTATCGCCAAACCATGTAATATTTCAGATTTAGTAAAGGTGATAAAAGAGGTTTTAGAAAGAAAATAATTGCCCGGCGTTAGAAAGTCACGTCCCTGCCTTGCCAGCAGGTAGGCGTAGGGGCGTAGAGTTTCACTAAAGCGATTTTTAAGCGGTTTGGTTCTATTACTAGATAGTTCTTAATGCCTGCCTTTATTAGAGAAGGTTTTATTTTGTTAGAGAAGAACATCCTCGAGATATTATATTTTGACGGAACTTGCTTGTTAAGTTTGGTTAAATGTTAATACCCTCTATTAAGCAAACCATAAAGCATGCCCTTTTATTTTTCTCTTTTTTATTTATCTTTTTAAATCAACCGTCAAATTTTGTTTGTGCCGAAGTTAAAAATTTAATAGGTGATTTTGATTATTCTAGTTTATCTGAACAAGAGATAAAAGAAGAAGTCGACCTTCTCTATAAATATGCAAAGAAGTCTTTTTTGGAGGATGATTATGAAACATCGAAACTCCTCTTCTATCAAATATTAGAGTTACAACCTGGCCATTCAGGAGCGAATAGATATATCGATTTTAAAATCCCTAGGAAGATTGGCAAGATTAAGCATTTGAAGAGTAAAGAAGAACAAGTGTATTTAGATCAAAAGAAAGAAATTGAATTTCAAAAACGAGAAAAATATATTCAAAATGTCAGAGAGCAGCTTGAATTGATTGAACAAGAACGAGTGAATCGCCAAACAATTCATAAAGATAAATTAGTCCAACTTGAAGAAGAAGCTACAATAAGGAAAAAACTTGAAATTGAGAAGAGGAAGAGATTAGAAGTAGAGAAAGAAAGCCAAAAGGCAGCCTTGGTAGATGAAGAGAGCAAAAAAGAAAAAGAAGAGACTGTAGAAAAAGGCAGAATAGATAAGATAACAGAAGATGATAAGGCGGGTTTAGTCAAGAGAGAGATAGCTGAGGAAGATCAGAAAGTCAGTACAGGGAAAGAGCAAGAAATAGATAAGCAAAAAAGAGAAAAGATACAAAAAATTATGGAACAGGAACTTTTCAAGATTGAAAAAGATTTAAAACTCTTAGCGCAAGACGAAAAAGGGAGAGAGTTGATAGGCATCAGAGAAAAAGAAGATGAAGAAAGAAAACTTAAGAGACAAGAAGGGATTAAAAAAAGAGAAGTTATGCGTTTGTTGGATTTAGAAAAAAAGACAAGAGGGATTGAGGAAAAACAAACCAGAGTAAAAGATACTTATATACTTTCGGATAAACAATTACTTGAGAAAAAAAGAGAGGAATTTGCAAAGCAAAAGACAGAAAAGGCAAGCATTAAAGATCCAATGCCTAAGTTAAGCAAAGAAAAAGTAAAAGATAAGAAGGGTAAAATTAAAGAGACTAATTTAATCAAAGAGAATATTAGAGAGAAAAAGCAATTGGCTATTGTAGAGAAATATCAGGGGAAAACAAAGGCTGCTTCGAAGAAAAGCAAAAAGGCCTACATAAAGGCTTTATATAGAGAAGGTTTCTATTGTTATAAGATTGGTAAATACGAATTAGCAAAAGAAGCATTTAGCAAAGTTCTAGAATTGGATCCGACACAGCTTAAGGCAGCGGATCATCTTCATATTTACATCCCAGAAGCCGAGAAGGATGTGGCAATAAGAGGAAGATAGTCTAAAATAGTATGGAGAGAGTATTATTAGTAACAGCCGTATTAAATTCCCAGAAACAAAATCTAAATCCGCACGATCAAGCAAAAGAACTAAAGGAATTAGCTTTGTCTACAGGCGCCTTTATCGTGGATGAATTTCTATGTTTTCGTAATAAGCTTACGCCAAATTTGTATTTGGGTAAAGGAAAGATTGAAGAGACAAAAGAATTATGTGGTGAACAGAAGATAGATACAGTTATTTTTAACAATGACTTAAGTGGCACTCAACAGAGAAATTTAGAAGAAGCTTTAAATATAAAAACGATAGATCGTACCCAATTAATTTTGGATATCTTTGCCAGGCATGCCAAGTCGCCTGAAGGCAAAATGCAGGTAGAGTTGGCACAGCTGGAATATCTATTGCCTAGACTTACAGGTAAAGGAATAATTTTATCCAGGCTTGGTGGCGGGATTGGTACAAGAGGGCCTGGTGAACAAAAACTTGAAGTTGATCGCCGTAGGATTAGAGAACGTATCGTCAAATTAAAGAGGGACTTAGATAGTTTAATTAAGCGCCGTAAAACAATGAGAAAAAGGCGCAAAGAAACTTCTATTCCCACAGTAAGTCTTATCGGCTATACCAGTGCAGGTAAATCAACTCTTTTAAATTCTTTAACTGGGAGCAGACAGCGTATAAGCAAATATCTTTTTACTACCTTGGATCCTTTATCGCGCAGCATAGCTCTTTCTAATAACCAGAAGGTTATTCTTTCTGATACAGTTGGTTTTATTGATGATTTACCAGCACATTTAATAGAGGCATTCAAAGCGACTCTTGAAGAGATTATTGAGGCGGATTTACTAATTCATGTTTTGGATATTAGTGATTCAAGATTTTATGAGCACAACAAAGCTGTATGCAATATTTTAAAGAAGTTAAATATAGAGGACAAATCAGTTATAACGGTTTTAAACAAAATTGATAATTTGGACGATAAAGATTGGATAGGCAAATATAAAAATGATTTTGTAGATAGTGTTGAAGTTTCGGCATTAAAGCGTGAGAATTTAAAAGTTTTACTTAAATTAGTAGAAATAAAATTAGATAAGATGATTGCCCCAATTTCTTTAAAACTGCCTATTAATAGAATGGATCTAGTAGATTTAATTTATAGTGAAGGAGATGTAAAATCAATTGATTACACCTCAGATTATATAAATATTAAGGCTACTCTTCCTTCTGTAACCGCGAGTAAATTAGAAAGTTACGTAAACATGTAGCCTTTTCACACAAAACTTCGCCGAAAGAATAGAAAAAGAAGACAAGGTATTCCTGGTAATTTTAATAATGTAGACTAAAGATTATTCGGTGGGAAGAATCAGCATTCTCAAGATGTTTGATTAAGTAATTTTTCTTATGTATTTTATGACTTCTTTGGTAGTAGAACTTGGAGTTGAAGCACCCGCGGTAATTCCTATGCTTCGCGCATTCTTAAACCATCTCGTCTTTACCTTATCTTTTGATTGAACCCAGTAGCTTCGTTTATTAAATAACTTTGATATTTCATATAATCTCTTTGTATTCGCGCTAGTCTTTGAACCAATGATAATCATTACAGCGTTCTTTAGAGGCATAATTTTTAATTCTTGTTGTTTGGTTCTCGTAGGTTTGCATATGGTATTAAAAAATCTTAAATCCTCAATATGTTTTTGTAGGGTATCGACTATTATTTGAATTTTCTCGAAGTTTTGAGTCGATTGAACAACGACAGCAGCTTTTTTTATTTTTTTTATTCTTTTTAACGGGATTTTCTTATTACTATCGATGACTATCGTTTTGTTCTTTAGGTGTCCGATAATGCCGCGTACCTCATCATGCTTATTATCCCCGATGATAATAATTTTGTAGTCTTTTTGTTCATTGATGATGGCAATTTTATGAATCTCTTTAACCATCGGGCATGTAGCGTCGACAATCGTATAACCGAGACTTTTAGCTCTCTGGAATGTTTTTTTAGAAGCGCCATGTGCACGGATTAAAAGAATTTTATTTTTTACTCGGACTAGCCGATTAATTTTTTTTACACCAGCCTTATCCATTTCTTTAGTAATATCTTCATTATGCACAATATCACCAAGCATATAGACTTTATTTTTTGTTCGTAGAGTCTTGTAGGCTATATCAATAGCTCTTTTTACTCCGAAACAAAATCCTGCCGAGACCGCAACATTAATCTTCATTTTATTTATGGGATTAAAAATTTTCAGCGAAGTCATTAATGAATTTTTTGTAGCGTTTTTTCATTTTAGATTTTTCAATAGATGTTTGAGCTTTTTTAATAAGAAAGGTGATTTCTTTCCTTGCATATTCTAAGGTTCCAGTGGAAATTAAAATTGTTCGGATTTTTAGTAGATCTGTTTTGTCGACATCATTTTTTGCAAAAATTCTTTTAATGGCCTGTTGATTCCTTTTGTTTGTGTGACGGTAGGCATGCCAGATAAGAAGAGTCTTTTTTGCTTCTTTTAAATCCGCAAGCGCAGACTTTTTTATCGTCTTTTCATTGCTGAATATACTGAGAAGATCGTCTTTTATCTGAAATGCCCTCCCTAGATTTATTCCATATTGAAACAGCCTGTCTATCTGATTTTGTTTAGCACCGGCCAATATCGCTCCCGAAGATAGAGGGCATGCAAAAGTATAATATGCGGTTTTATAATCATATATTTTAACGATATCTTTTTTTGTTATTTCATCTATTTTTTTAATACCGTACATTAGTTCAATAAACTCTCCGCTTCCTGTATATATAGCCGCCTCTGTGAATTTTTTTAACGCCTTTTCTTTACGTTTGCTTTCTTCTTTGATTGCCAGGAAAGCGTACATAGCCATTCCATACAGAACATCACCAGCAACTATCGCAAGGTCTTGACCGTTGAATTTTACGGTTTTATGATTGGATAAATATCTATTAAATATAGCGTGCATTGAAGGTTTGCCTCTTCTTTTTTCGGATTTATCTATTATGTCGTCATGTATAAGCATAAAGTCATGGAGAAGTTCTATAGCAAGTGCTGAGGTATATAAGCCAGGAGCCACTTTCTTAGCAAATCCTTTGTACCCAACAATAAAAAGTATTGGGCGGATTCTTTTGCCTTTACGCAAAACAAATTCTTTTATATGTTTAAATAGAAATGGTGAGATTTTGTTTAAGGAGTGAAGTTTGTCTATTTTTTTGATAAAATTCTTTAATTCAATTTCAATTTGATTTTTTATTTTACTAAGCATGACCTTATGTTACCATAACCACGTTTTCAATACAAATTAATTTCATTAGTTTTTAGAAAATAGATAATTATTGGTTTTTCGTTTAAAAAAAATTAGGGTTCAGACCTTTTAATTATATGTAATGATTGTAATGTGATGACGTTTCGCATTCATTACAATAAGAGAAAAAGATATTGACAATAATTTTTTTTGTGGTAAAATTATTTTCCTTTAGCACTCTCTATATGAGAGTGCTAAAGTATGTTAAACTGGAATGTAACTGAATAAAAGTTAGAGGGTTAAGTTAAAATGGTTCGCAAAGTTGATTACGAAACAAGGCGAAGAGAAGTATTAACAAGAACAATTGAGTTTTATTTACAGACTGCTCAACCAGTCAGTTCAGAAGCTCTATTAGAGAATTATGGATTTGACTTTAGCTCGGCTACGATTCGAAATGTCTTAAAAGATTTAGAAGGAGCAGGCTATCTTACTCACCCCCATACTTCTTCAGGAAGAATACCTACGGATTCCGGATATCGTTTTTACATCAATGACCTTATGAGCAGAAAGGAATTATCTTTAGATGAAAGAAATACGCTCGATAGGTTTTTTAGTTCTTATCTTGAATTGAGAAGGGATGTGCTTACAAATGCTTCAAGGATAATTTCCAATTTTACACACTATGTGGGTATTGTTTGTCAGGAAGGTCAAAACAAAATTTATTATTGTGGATGGAGCTATCTTCTAGAGCAACCAGAATTTAAGAATTTGGAGGCGATTCATTCAATTTTTAAGGCGTTAGAGGAAGATAGGTTATTAGAATTAATGAACCGCCAGATGGATAATCCCGTAGAGGTATTTATAGGAGAAGAGTGTAATTGTTTGGAGATGAATGATTGTTCATTGGTAATGCGTGAATGTATTACCCCTAAGGCAAAACTGGGAAGACTCGCTGTTTTAGGTCCTAAACGTATGGCTTACGGCCGCGTTATACCAATG
>JABMQK010000018.1 GCA_013203265.1 bacterium
AAAAGGTTGTATTGAATGGTTTAGAAGATCAACAATTTGCCCAAGAAATATCTAGGAAGTTTTTATATAAGAATATTTTCCGTTTAGATTTAAAAAAGGAAAGAGAAGATTTAAAGATAATTAATCCACATTTTTATGATGTAGAGCTAGTAAGGAATCTTCCTGATCAAGTGATTATAAATGTGATTGTGCGTAGCCCGCTCGTTCAAGTAAAACACAGAGGTTTTTTTCTAGTGGATAGCGAAGGTGTAGTAGTTTCAAATATGTCAAAGAAGGCCTATGATGATTTTATTATTATTTCTGGATTAAAGAAGGTATCTAATCTTTCATTCGGCAAAAAGATAAATTTAGATGAACTTAAATCTGGCTTGGAATTAGTCCAGGTTTTAAAAAATGCTATGCCACAAATAATTTCTTTAATTCCTGAAGCTGCGAATGTTAAAATTGAGATATCGCTATCCAAATATCCAAGTCTCTATGTTTATTTTGGTAACATAGAAGTGAGGTTTTATGGTACCAATTTAGACAAAGCAACAAAATTACTTTTAAAATTATTGCCTACGATTAACAAAAGAATATTGCAGGTTCAATATATAGATTTGCGTTTCAAAGAACCAGTAGTATCTTTTAAGGAATGAGAAAAAGAGTATTTTTTAGTCTTGATATAGGGAATTCTAAGCTTACAGCTGTTTTGGCTAGGGCCGAAAAACAACAGCTACGTCTTTTGGCGAGTGCAACTTTGCCTGTGCGCGGATTATCCAAAGGGATAGTCAATGACTTAGCCAGTTTAGTTGATTGTGTCCAGGAGATTCTGGACAAATTAAATCAAGAAGTTGGAATGAAAATAAAGCGTGTCTTGATAAGTGTTAATGGAGATTATATTAATGCGCGTTCCAGCTTTGCCGCCATCGCATTATCCGAAAGAGACAATCGCCAAATTAGTTTGTCCGATATAAATTATTTAAGGCGCCAAGCAAGACTCTTGGGAGTGCGTATTGATGAAACCATTTTACATGAATTTCCTCAGACTTATATTTTGGATGATGATCATTCTACTTTTAATCCACTCGGATTATTGGCGAGAAAGATTAAATTAAATTCTTACCTTCTAAGCGCTTCCCATACATTATTAGGAAATATCAAGACAGCTATTCAACAGGCAGGATATGAAGTTGATGGTGTTAGTTATTCTGGAGTCGCTTCTAGTTTTAGTGTTCTTTCTGATGAAGAAAAAAAGAAAGGGGTTCTATTAGTTGATCTAGGAGCTTGTTTTACCAGTCTTTTATTCTTTAAAGATAATAGACTGCGGGATTTTAAAATGATAACTTTTGGCGGTAATGATATTACAAATGATATTTCTGTTGGTTTAGGTTTAGCTTGGGAATTAGCAGAAGAGTTAAAAAAGACATCATTAATCTTATCTGCGGCAGAGTCCAAGGCCTCTGATAAAGTGGTTGTAAGAAGGTCTGGTTCTTATAAAACTTTTGAACGTAGAGCAATCCAGGAATCAACCAAGATAAGATTAGAAGAATTTTTAAATAAGATTAAAAGCGCTATCGATTCAAGTGTTTGGAAGGACAAAATGGAGTGTGGTATAGTTGGCGTGGGAGGAGCCGCTAATTTAGAAGGGATATTAGAAAAGATAGAATCCTATACTGGTATGCATGCGAGATTGGGCCATGTTAAGAATAGTTCTTCTTCGGAAAAGTCCTTAGGGCCACAGTTTAGTGCTGCGGTTGGCCTTCTTTATTATCGCACCAATCTTAACAACCCACCAAATTTAAAGAGTTATTTTAGTGGTAAAACCTTTTTTGAACGCTCAGCCAATTTTTTAACCAATTTGTATAAAGAATACTTCTAGCCAGCCTTTCTTAATCCAACAGATAAGATCAAATTACTAAGCAGCTAATATATATTTTTTTTGTTAGGGGAGTAGTCTTTTGTGACTGATGTTTTTTAAAGCCTGAATTGATAGTTATTAGCTACCTTTATATTGACACCCTTTATTATTTATGTTAATTTAACCCGATAGAGATTATATATAATTTGTGAGAAGCGGTTTTTGAGTATTTAAGTATGTCGGTTGAAGAAAATATAGAAAATATTTGCAAGAAAATTTTTGATGCAGCAGATAAATCAGGCAATAAGCCACAAGATATAACTATAGTCTGCATAAGTAAAAATAGAAGCCTTCAAGAAATTTACCAGGTGTTGGAAAAAGGAATAAATCATATTGGAGAAAATAGAATTCAGGAGGCTCAGGAGAAACATCTAGCTTTAGTTAAATATGCAAAAGAAAAGAATATTCCTTTAAATTTTCATATGGTTGGGCATCTTCAGACAAATAAGGTCAACAAGGTCTTGGATATGTTTGATTTGATTCAGTCGGTAGATAGCCTAATGCTCGCAAAGAAAATAAATGAAGCATCCAAAGGTAGAGAAGTAAATACAGAAATTCTAATTGAGGTAAAGACATCAAGAGAAGAATCAAAATTTGGCATCGAGGAGAAAAAGGTAATTATTTTACTTCACCAACTCTGTAAATTAAATAATATATGTGTACGAGGACTTATGACGATGGCACCTTTTGATACAAATAGAGAAAAAGCACGGCCATATTTTCGTAGGTTACGTCAATTACGGGATCGGATAAATGAGATTAGCGAGCCGTTGTTTAAACAAAAGATAAAGATGGATTTTCTTTCAATGGGAATGTCTCAGAATTATGAAGTTGCCGTTGAAGAAGGCGCTAATATGCTGCGCATAGGAACAGCTATTTTTAAATGAAGACGCAATTTATGTCCTTCGATCCTTCGATTACACTCAGGATCGAACCCTGAGCGAAAGTCGAAGGGTTTGATTTCACTCAGGACGTAATCCTGATCAAGGTCGAAGGATTACGCTTCCGCCAAAATGATTGGCGGATCCGCCGATGTTTTGTGGCGGACACTGGCGTTCCGTAAATTGTGTGTTGATTAAGGGTGAATCGTGAAGAATTTAGGAATAATTGGTTTTGGAAATATGGGTTCAACTTTAGCTAAAATGCTTAAATCCAGGAAATATAAGGTATGGATTTTTGATAAGGATAAAGATAGAATTGGTAAAGTTAGAGGATTAAAAAGAGCTGAAAGCAATATAGATTTAGTAAAGAGGTCTGATGCGGTAATATTAGCGGTGAAACCACAAGATTTTAATGCCGTCCTTGATGAAATAAAAGAATATGTCAAAGTAAAGTTGATAATTTCAATAGCTGCTGGCATAACTACAGGATTTATTGAGAAATATTTGGGCGAAGTTAGTATTATTAGGACGATGCCTAATATGCCTGCGAAGATCGGCAGAGGGATAACTTGTTTATGTAGAGGTAAGTTTTCTAGTGTTGGAGATTTAAATTTTACCAGACAGCTGTTTAATAATTTGGGAGAGACTTTGATCTTGGATGAAGATAGGATGGATATGGCCACAGCTATTTCAGGAAGTGGACCAGGCTATTGTTATGACTTAATACAGACTCAAAATGTTGATATAAATAGCCGATATGCAGTTGAGAAATTTAAGGAAGGTTTTATTCTACTGCTAGCGGGAGCAGCTGTAAGCATTGGATTTAAACCTCGATATGCTATGACATTGGCTAAGGCTACAGCTAGTGGAAGTATTGATTTACTTAAGAAAACGAAGTCTTCCCCGGAAGAGTTAAAGAGGCAGATTACTTCTAAGGGTGGCACTACGGAAGCTGCATTAAAGGTTTTACACAGAGGAGAGTCTTTAGAACAAGCGGTAAAAGCAGCTTTGGTACGTGCTAAAGAATTGTCTAGGAAATAATTTTCTTGGAGGAAAGATTATGGTTAAGATTGGAATAATTGGTGGAAGCGGGTTATACAAAATAGAAGGGATTAAGAACATAAAAGAGGAAGCAGTAGTTACTCCTTTCGGTAAGCCCTCCGATAAAATAATTACAGGAGATCTTTTTGGGATAGAGGTAGCGTTCTTGCCGCGTCATGGAATAGGTCACAGGATAAGTCCTTCCGAGATAAATTATCGCGCAAATATCTTTGCAATGAAAAAGATAGGCGTTGAAAGAATTATTTCTCTATCCGCTTGTGGTAGTTTAAAAAAAGAATTAAAGCCAATGGATTTTGTTTTGCCAGATCAATTCGTAGACAGAACCAATCAGGCTAGAAAGACGACATTTTTATGTGATGGTATAGTAGGCCATATTAGTTTTGCTCATCCAACGTGCTTGGACTTATCTAGAATACTTTATAATTCAGCAAAGAGCTTAGGTTTAAATGTTCATATGGGTGGAACTTATCTTAATATGGAAGGTCCGGCTTTTTCTACTAAGGCCGAGTCTAATCTTTATCGTAGTTGGGGCATGGATATCATTGGTATGACTAATATGGCAGAAGCAAGGTTAGCCAGAGAGGCTGAAATTTGTTATTCAACTTTAACAGCTGTTACCGATTATGATTGTTGGCATGAGGGTGATGAATCTGTCTCTGTAAATATAATTATTGAATACATGAATAAAAATGTAGAGAATATAAAGAGAATAATAAAAGAAACAATAGCACACATACCTAAAGAGCGAAAGTGTCCTTGCAAGGATGCATTAAAATATGCCTTAATAACTTCTAGGGATGTTATTCCAGATAAGATAAAAAAGGATTTAAATATTATTGTAGGAAAATATTTGAAATAAAGAATAATTACGGTGATTAATTATAGATTATCCCGCCTCCATTTGCGTTTCGGCGGGATCCCGCCGAAGTTATTATTGAGGGCGGGACAGTGATTAAAAAAGTAATCATCGCAATCAGAATTATCCACCATAATACTTTGGTGGACCCACCTATCTTTTTTTGGCGGGAATCGTTGCAATCACTTTCTTAAGATGGATTACAAAAAAACTCTAAATCTACCTAAGACCGACTTTCCTATGAAGGCCTCTCTGCCTCAAAGAGAGCCGGAGATAATGAAATTCTGGCAAAAAATTCAGATTTACAAAATGATAAGGGAAGATAGAAAAGGAAAGAAAAAGTTTATTTTACATGATGGCCCCCCGTATGCAAATGGTAATATTCATATTGGTCACGCCTTAAACAAGATTTTAAAAGATATCGTTGTTCGATTTAAGACTATGTTGGGTTT
>JABMQK010000177.1 GCA_013203265.1 bacterium
ATACCGTCTTGCTTAGAGCCCAACCCCACAGTAATATATCTCAGTGCCCTGTCGCTAACGTCAACTACCCTCTTCCAATTAATCTTGTGCATATCGAATTTAAATTTATGACGATAAATTGCATTATCCAAAAAGGCTGCGCAGAGGTTATGCGCCAGGCTTACAGCGTGGACATCTCCTGTAAAATGGAGATTAAAATCTTCCATTGGGATTACTTGAGAGTATCCACCGCCAGCAGCTCCGCCTTTAATACCAAATACAGGCCCTAAAGAAGGCTGCCTAATACAGGTGATTGTCTTTTTCCCGATTCGATTAAGGGCCATTGAAAGCCCTATTGTGGTGACGGTCTTACCTTCACCAAGAGGGGTAGGGGTAATTGCGGTTACGTCAATATACTTTGCATTCTTTTTGTTTTTATTCTTTTTTATAATATCTAAAGAAACCTTAGCTTTATACTCTCCGTATAATTCGAGGTATTTTCTGTTAATGCCTAACTTCGCGGCGATTTCAGTTATGGGTTTTATCTTTGCGGCTTGGGCAATCTTTAAATCACTAAGCATGTCTTAAAAATGAATTTAGTAAATTATAAATAGAAAACTAATTATATCCTTCTGCTAAAGAGAAAGCATCTTTTATAATCTTAATTTCAAATTTATTTTGATTATTAAAGATGACCGAGGCTATATCAAATCTCGCGGGAGTATTTAATAAATTATACTGCTTTAAATAACTTAATGCAACTTTATTTAATTGTTTTTGTTTGTGACGAGTTACTGCTTCCTGGGGGTATCCGAATCTAAAATTAGTTCGAGTTTTGACTTCAACAAAGCATAAAGTCTTTTTGTCCTTGGCTATAATATCTATCTCACCTAACTTATTTTTATAATTTCTCTGGATAATTTTATATCCTTTTTGTTTTAAGAAATCTGCCGTAGCGTCTTCACCTTTTCTGCCTAATTCTAATTTCTCTCTACTCATCTTAACTCTGTTTCAAAGGACTAAAGCTCATGCGGTGAATTGAACAAGAACCATACTTCTTTATGGCCTTAAAGTGTACTTTGGTGCCGTAGCCTTTATGATCACCGAAATAATATTTGGGATAAATTTTATCGTAAATAAACATAATTCTATCCCGGGTAACTTTGGCAACTATTGAAGCTGAGGCAATTGACAGGCTCTTAGAATCTCCTCTAATTATATTCTTTATCTTGAAGGGCAAATTCAAAGAAAGCCTACCATCCAACAAAACAATAATTTTATTTTTATTTATCTTCTTTTTTGATAAATAAAAAAGATTTGCCACCGCTCTCTCCATTGCCAACTTTGTTGCGTTAAGTATATTTACCGCATCAATTACCGCTTCATTCATTATACCGATACCGACCTCTGCATTCTGGAAAATTTCTATAAATGCGCTTTCTCTTTCTAAAGGATTAAGCTTCTTGGAATCATCAATGTAATTGTTGAATTTTGTCTTCTTTAATTTAACTGCGGCAGCTACGACAGGACCTGCTAGAGGACCACGACCAGCCTCATCCACACCAACTATAAAAGAAAAACCCTTATTCCTTGCACTCTTTTCGAAGTAAAGCACTTCTGGAATGATTAATAAACTGCTAGTTATTAAGGTCGATTAAGGTTATTTCCGTTCTTTAACCCTGGTTGCCTTCCCGACTCTTTTTCTTAAATAGTATATCTTGGACCTACGGACTTTTCCCTTCCTTATCACCTCGATTTTATCGATCGCTGGAGAATTGGTAGGAAATGTTTTTTCAACGCCCTCTCCGAATGAAACTTTTCGCAGAGTAAAGGTCGAACCCATTCTTTGTCCGCGCTTACGAATAACCGTCCCTTCAAAAGGGTGAATCCTTATTTTATCACCCTCAACAATTTTGACAAAGACCTTTAGCTGATCCCCTACTTGGAATTCCGGAACATCTTTCTTTAATTGCACTTCATCAATCAATCTCAATTTGTCTACCATTTTAATAACCCCTTTTTTTGAATTGTGTTGAAATAAATATTTTATAGGAACGTATTATACTATACAAGGCCGTTTTTTCCTAACTCTTTATGGGGACACTTCTGAGTTCAGATTGTGAACCAATTCTTACTTACTCAGTAAAATCCTGTAGAGCAACCTCTGGGTTTCTGTATCTTTTTCTGCCAGGGGTATTTTTGCCGCATTGTAATGCCTCTTGCGGACACCATTGCAGGCAGGCAAAACACTGTTCACACTTATGCAACCATACGGGTTTGCCGTCGCGAAGCTCAATATTATTAACGGGACAAACCTTAACACAAACTCCACATCCATTACACCTAGAATCCACCCAAAAACCTTTATCTTCATTATGCAGACGCGGCACAATTATCTCTTTGAATAAACGCGTAACTGAAAAATCTATGAAGGGTAAATTTTTCTCTAATTTTGATATCTTTCTTTCTTTTATCAGAGGAGCTATCTTTTTTATCTTGTTGATTTCCCTATCGAACATCTTATTCTGTTTATCGGTTGGAATCGCTCCATAAAATGGGGTATAATTTCCCGGCATAACAAATCCATACCCTGCGGATAACATAATCCCTTTATTTTTAAATTGTTTTTCTAGCTGAGCAATTGCAGAACCAGCCCAACCTCCATAAGTCGCAATAACAAAAACATATTTTTCTTTATCTAATTTTAGCTTATTGATAAATTCTGTTACTATTAATGGTGCTCCAAAACAATAGACCGGAAAAATTATTCCAATGCATTCACTAGATATTTTAATATCAGAGTTTATTGCATCGGGGATAAATACGATGCTAGCATCTTTCAATTCTTTTGCCAGATCACGAGAAAGCTTTAAACAATTTCCCGTCCCTGAGAAATAAAATAGTGTTGTCTTCATACCTTGTTTCCTTTTTTTCACCTGAATCGAGAAGTTCTCTAGATTCGGTTCTCAACTCATCTAAATACTACCCCATCTTGGAGGTAGGGCTTATTCACTAGTCATGAATTACGCATATCTCTTTTCTTATATGCTCTAACTTTCCAAAACATACAAGTTTATCATTCAAAAGAATATTAGTATCTGCCGAAGGATTGGGTATAACTGCACCTTTTCTCTCCACAGCTAAAATTGTAATATCATGACTTCTTAAATTTGCCTCACGAATCATCTTATTCAATATAGGGCTCTCTTTACAAACTTCTATCTGCGAAATTCCATAACCGCCGGTAGCCACTATTAATTCTTCAAAAGAAACGGGTTTAACAATTTCTTTCTTTAAAATTATGGAGCGCAACTTATCGGTTAATCTTTTGGTAAATTTCGTCCTCGTAAACAATCTGTAGATTACATAAGCTAATATAACAAGAATAAGAAGATTGGCCCAAGGCAAAATGCGTGAAGGAATACTGATAGGAAGAAAAGGAATAGTAAAGGTGGATACAATCATATTAGGCCGTAGAGTATTAGCAAAAGTAGCAATTAAAGTTACTAAACCGACATTGCCAAGCACCATCAATACAGAAGCGATACGTCTTCGTTGAGGATTGCCTACAACCAGCTCGGACTCCTTTGTAGTGAATCCTGTTCCCGTAAAACAAGAAATAGACTGAAATTTAGCAAAAGACCATTCTAGGCCAGTTAATTCAAATGCAATAGCCCCTATTCGCACCGCTATAAATGATATCATGAGTGTTACAATAAATAATAATAAATTCATTACAGCCCTCCTTTATACCCTGCTCTTGTCTACTTCGAATAAAGACGTTTTTAGGATTGGTTCTCAATTCGTTCAGATACTATTCCACCTCGTAAGTGGGACTAGAATTTTTACTTTAACAGATCGGGTCTTTTCTTCTTTGTTATCTTGAGCGCCTGTTCTTTGCGCCAGGAAGCTATTGCCTGGTGGTTACCGGATAATAAAACCTTTGGCACTTTTTTACCCTTATAGTTTGCAGGACGGGTATATTGTGGATATTCGAGCAGGCCGCGGCAGAAGCTCTCTGATTTTACTGAATCTTTATCTCCCAATACACCGGAAAGCAGCCTTACTATTGTATCGACTAATACCATTGCGGGTAGCTCTCCTCCGGTCAAAATATAGTCACCGATAGAAACCTCTTCATCGACTAAACTCATCCTTACCCTTTCATCTATTCCTTCGTAGTGGCCACAGATTAAAATCAAATGTTTATTTTTGGATAATTTCTGCGCTAATTTTTGATTTAGTGTCTCACCCTGCGGCGTAAGTAAGACAACCTTTGTCCCTCTGTCCTTCTTTATACATTTTACCGCGTCGAATATCGGTTGGGGTGTAAAGACCATTCCCGGGCCGCCGCCGAATGGACGGTCGTCAATTTTTTTATGTTTATCTTTTGTATAGTCTCTTAAGTTGTAAACGGCTATCTTAAGCAAACCTTTTTTCTGCGCGCGCTTTATGATAGACTCGCCTAAAATCGGCTTAAATACTTTAGGAAAAATAGTTACAATATCAATTTTCATCTTGCGCTCCCTGCCAGATTAGAGAATTTATTCAAGAAGTTATCCTTGAATTCCAAAAACCTATCCTCTTTTATAGCCTGTCTGATATCGTGGATTAAATTAATGAAGAAGTGAATATTATGTAAAGAAACGAGCCGCAGCCCCAATATCTCTTTAGAGTTAAATAAATGCCTTAAATAGGCGCGCGAGAAGTTCTTGCAAGTATAGC
>JABMQK010000178.1 GCA_013203265.1 bacterium
AAAAAGAAAAAAAGAAGAAGATAAGGTTTCTTCACATATAGGGCCTTGTTTGTGAAATTATTAATTATTATCTTAATAGTTTTGGCAGGGCCCTATAGGATTGAATTTGGAATATGAATAATAAAAATAATAATATTGAAGTCTCAGTTGTAATGCCTTGTTTAAATGAGGAAGAGGCAGTTGGTGTTTGTATAAGGAAGGCAAAAAAAGCTCTGGATGATCTTGATATAAAAGGCGAGATTATCGTTGTTGATAATGGTTCAACTGATCAATCAGTTGCTGTAGCTGAGAAAGAGGGAGCGAGGGTTGTTTTTGAATCAAAAAAGGGCTATGGTAGTGCATATCTTAAAGGTTTTAAAGAATCTACGGGAGATATTATTATTATGGGCGATGCAGATAATACTTATGATTTCTCCCAAATTGGAAGGTTTATTTTACCTTTGAAAGAGGGATATGATTTTGTAATCGGCTCTCGATTTAAAGGAAAGATTAAAAAAGGCGCTATGCCTTGGTTAAATAGATATATCGGCAATCCTATTTTAACCTTATTGCTTAGGTTCTTTTTTAAATCTTATTTTTCAGATGTCTATAGTGGTATGCGTTCGTTTAAAAAGAAATCTTATAATAAGATGAATTTAATATCCACGGGTATGGAATTTGCTTTGGAGATGATTGTGTCTGCTTTGAGATTAAAGTTAAACATAAAAGAAGTGCCAATTAGTTATCTTCCACGAAGAGGTACATCAAAATTATCTCCTATTATGGATACTTGGCGAAGTATACGTTTTATGCTACTTTTTAGCCCAGATTATCTATTTTTGATTCCAGGCTTAACATTGTTTATTTTAGGATTAGTCTTTGTTTTTTTATTTTTAAGAGAAAATATTGTACTTTTTGGTCACCATTGTGGCGTGCATGTGATGCTTGTTGCAAGTTTATCTGCAATTATTGGGTTTCAGATTATTAACATTGGTATCTTTGCTAAATCCTATTCTGTAGCTGAAAGATATATCAATTCAGATAGGATAGTCAGTTTTTTTATTAAGCACTTTAATCTTGAGAAAGGGATTATTCTGGGATTGATATTTTTTCTTATTGGTTCGGCCATTAATGTTAAAATATTCTTTGATTGGATTAAGGTTGATTTTGGTTTTTTAGATAGAATTCGTTTAGGTATTTTTGCACTAACATTTATTGCTATTGGTATCCAGGCTGCCGTTTCTGCGTTTTTCTTGAGTATATTGAATTTAAAGAGGCTAAGGTGAGGTTTCTATTTTATAAAAATAGATCAAAGATAATTCAAATACTCATTCTCCTTGTTATTACAGCAATTTTACGCTTGCCTACATTCTTTTTATCCCACAATAATAATGATGAGTTAATTCATTTATCTTTAGCAATGAAGATAGAGAAATACGGTTTTAATGTTTTTGAAAAACAGCAGTATAATTTGTTTTTCGTTGATAGAGGATTTAGCCCAAAGAATCATTTAATTGGAGTAAGAGAAGGAAAGGATAGGATTGGTTCACTACTTAGTGGGTTTCTAGGAGAAAGAAGTAAACTATCACACCACCCACCAGTCCTGCCTTTTTTCTTAAGTCTTTCTCATAAATTTTTTACAAATAATCTTGTTTATTTAGCTAATATTTCAAATAACATCTATTTTATGTTAAGAAATGCTAAATTTCAATTCTATGCTTGCTTTATCCCTTTTCTATTTAGCCTATTCTTTATTTTGTCAGTTTATGTTCTTGGAAGCTTGTTTTTCTCTCACAGAGTTGGTTTAATCTCTGCATTCTTTCTGAGCTTAACCCCTATTGAATTATTAACTGCCAATAAAATCTGGGCAGATGATATGACAGCATTTTTTGCTGTTTTATCAGTCATTTTTTATTTATACGCTTTAAAGAGTAATAAGTCAGTATTTTCTTTGCTGTCTGGATTAGTTTGTGGTTTTTCTATTTTAACTAAAATGAGCGGGGTATATATTATTTTTGTAATATTATTATTTCATCTATTTGAGCACAGAAAGAAAAGAGCGAATTTGAAAAACTCACTAAGCTTCTTTTTTGACAGGAATATTTTATATTTTTTGGCAGGTGTATTTATAACAAGCGCCTGGTGGTTTAATTTATACTATTCAATTTTTAGCCTTAAGTCAATGAAATCATATTTTAGAATAAATGAAACATGGGGACTTATAAAAGAATGGAATTGGTATTTCAGTATTACTTCTTCTCGTCCGTGGTTTAGTTATTTTGTATTGGTTCCCTTTCAGTTTCCCTTATATCTTTTAAGTTATATTTTTGTTCCGATATTTATCTTTAGAAAGAAATTTAAGTCATTTGGTGTATTAATAGGTAAAGAGTATCGTTATCTGCAGTTTCTAATAGCATGGATAACTGTAGTTTTTATATTTTTGACTTTAAAACCAGGCAAAGAATTGCGTTATATGTTAATCGCCTATCCGGCCATAGCAATACTCTCTGCTTATTGCCTTAATTTATTTTATCAATGGATGAGAAGTAAAATAAGCATAAGTGTTAATTTACAGAGGCTATTATTTATTTCAGTAATTTTGCTTTCATTAGTCTTTTCTTTAAGAATTGCCTTACCAAGAATATTGTTTAGGGTCGATATAATTCCTATTCCTTTATAATATTGTTAAAAAATATATCCTTAACGCAGATAAACGCAGATAATCGCAAATTATTTTGATTGACAATTCGCGTGAATCTGCGTTTCCCGCCTTTGGCGGGATCCCGCCAAAGTGTACGCAACGGCGGGAAGATTTGCGAGAATTTGCGTTAAATAACATTTTTAAAACTTTTTTATAATGCCAGCAAAAATACTTGTAATTAATGAACCTTTTATTAAAGGATTTTGCCGAACGCAACGTTGGGCGGCTCGAACTAGAGGCAGAGTCTTACGCGCGCCAGACTGGTTAGCTTATTGCACAGCTGTATTAGGAAAACAAGGCTTTGATGTTGAGCTATATGATTTTGTTGCCAATAATTGGAATAAGCAAAGATTAAGAATTCTCATAAGAGA
>JABMQK010000179.1 GCA_013203265.1 bacterium
GGAGAGTTCATGCATCGCTTCACGCCGCAGAGCCGAATCTTTCTGCAAATATAAGTGTTAAGAATGCCCCACCTCCCGTGGAAATCCGCTTCGCAGGATTTCCCGGGACTCAATCCTGGGAATTTTACATAGTAAAATTTCACAGGGCACCCAAAGTCTGTCTCGGTCCCTAAAGGGAGGCTTCGCTCTGCTCGGGGCTCAAGCCTTGTGGTTTTCGCCTGCCTGCCCCGTGGAATCTGCAAGATTCCCGGGATTAAATCCCCGAAATTCTTCGAATTTCAGGGGACGCTCCGAGTCAGCCTTTCCCCCTTAAAGGTATTCAATATTCTTGACAAACCTTAATAAACGTATAATCATATAATAAACATAATCTAAGGAGGAGTTGTGGCAAGAGAAAAAATTTTAATAGTAGAAGATGATGCTGATATTGTTGAAATGATTGATTATAATTTGAAAAAAGAAGGCTATCGGACTGTTTCTGTCCTTAACGGTGAAGATGCAATCCCTTTGGCAAAAAGAGAACGTCCAGATTTAGTAATTTTAGATTTACTGTTACCCGGCATAGACGGATTAGAAGTTTGCCGTACTTTAAAAGAAAAAGAAATGACTGCTCAGATACCAATTATTATACTTACTGCTAAATCACAGGAAACCGATAAAATTGTAGGATTAGAATTAGGTGCTGATGATTACATAACTAAACCATTTAGCCCTCGGGAGCTGATTGCCAGGATGAAAGCAGTTTTAAGACGTTCCAAGACCCCCTTCCTTAAAAAACGCATTGAGATAGGTAATCTTATTATCGATAGCCTTAAATATAAAGTAATAGCGTTTAAGAAGGAAGTTTCACTCACCCCTACAGAGTTCAGATTACTAGAATTCATGGCTCAAAATTCAGGAGTAGTGTTGTCACGAGATAAAATTTTGGATGTTGTTTTTGGTTACGATTCAGATATTTACGATAGAACGATTGATACCCATATGAAATCTTTAAGGAAAAAATTAGGAAAAGTTCGCGGTTATATCGAAACCATTAGAGGGGTGGGCTATCGATTTAAAGAAATTTAATCATGAAGCATAGAATTATTTGGAAATTCTTAAATGCCTATATAGTTTTGATTATCGTAGCAATTTTTGTTTTAAACTTTTTTGTCAGTCTAAAACTTCGAGATTACTATGAGCTTCAAATATCTGAAAGATTGAAAGACAATGTAGTCCTGTTGAGCGATATTGTAAATAAAGATTTAGCCGAAAGAAATCAAGAGGCGATTCAGCGAAAGACTAAGGTGTTGGCAGATGAACTACAGTTAAGGATTACGGTTATTGACAATAAGGGGGGAGTTTTAGGAGATTCAGAGAAAGATCCTCTCCTTATGGAAAGTCATAGTAACCGGCTAGAAGTGATCAGAGCCCTTGAGTCCGGCGTTGGCGAAAGCAATCGTTTTAGTGATACCTCAGGCTATAATATGAAGTATGTTGCTGCCCCTGTTGTAAAGAATAGTCAAATAATAGGAGTAGTCAGGGTTGCTCTTCCTTTGATTCAGGTAGAAGCACAGATAAGGTTTATATATAGAATAGTTTTAATGGGGGGGCTTGTAGCAGTAGTAATTGCTTTAATTATCGGATACATTACATCAAAAAGGATTACCAACCCGATTCGTAAGATGCAGGGAATAGCCCAGAGCATTAGCCAAGGCAACTTCAATGAAAGAATAGATATAAAAACTAAAGATGAGCTGGAAGAGTTAGCCAAATCATTGAATAAGATGGCTGATAGATTGCAGACTCAAATAGATAACTTAAAAAAGATGGATAGAGTACGGACTGATTTTGTTGCCAATGTATCTCACGAACTAAAAACTCCTCTTACATCCATAAAAGGATTTATTGAAACCTTAGAAGATGGAGCAATAGACGATAAGCAAAATGCTAAAAGATTTATTTCTATAATTAAAAAACATGCCGACGGCCTTAGCAACATTATAAATGATTTATTGAGCCTTTCTGAGCTTGAGTTAGATAAAGATACTCTTAGGAAAGAGAATTTTGACTTGAAAGATTTAATAGAAGAGGTAAGTTTAGGCTTTGGCCATGCTATATCTTCGAAACATCATAAATTTGAGAAGGATTTTACTGGCAACTCTTTTAATGTTAGAGCTGATAAAACTAAAATCGAGCAAGTTCTTGTAAACTTAATTGATAATGCCATAAAATATACTAAAGAAGAAGGTATAGTGAAAATTTCTCTTGTCAATAATTCCGATCGATTTTCAATAATAGTTGAGGATAACGGTATAGGGATACCCCAAGATCACATTAAGAGAATTTTTGAAAGATTTTATCGAGTAGACAAGGCTCGTTCCCGTAGTCTTGGTGGAACAGGGTTAGGTCTTGCCATAGTAAAACATATCGTTGCGCTCCACAGTGGAGATATTGCTATTGAGAGTCAGATAGATAAGGGCACAAAAGTTACAATATCTCTTCCCAAAGCTTAAAAAATAGCTTTTCAATCTTCACCAAAACTTCACATTTCCTTCATAGCCAATTCATATAATTAAACTATACTTATTCTGCAATTTAAAAAGCTATGGAGGCAACATGATTAAGAATATGTTCAAGAATTATCTCAAGATACTTTTGGTAATAGTTTTTCTTTATTTGTTCTTAGTGAGCATAGGCCTTATGGGTGCGGCTTTTAAAGGTTTTGGTAAAGGTTTTGCTGAGAATTTACTTCGGACAACTTCTAATCCTTTCGCTGGCTTATTTATCGGGATTTTAGCTACCAGTTTAGTTCAAAGTTCATCTACCACAACTTCAATACTAGTCGGTATGGTAGCCTCAGGAGTACTTACTATAGGCGGTGCCATACCGATAATTATGGGTGCAAACATTGGAACAACAGTGACGAATTTACTCGTATCATTAGGACATATTACCCGTCGAGAAGAATTTAGGCGAGCTATTACCGGAGCAAGTGTTCATGATTTTTTTAATTTAATATGTGTGGTGATTATGTTTCCCCTAGAGCTTGCTACCGGATTTTTGCAGAAGCTTGCTACCGGTTTAGCTGGCTTGTTTGAAAACGCAGGAGGAATTAAATTTACTAGCCCTATCAAAATGGCGACTAAACCCGCAGTGCATTTCATAAAGAATTTGTTTATTGATTTTTTGA
>JABMQK010000180.1 GCA_013203265.1 bacterium
AAATTGTGTTCTTTTGCAAGCGCTTTCTTCAATGAGCGCATCACTTATGGAGTTCAAACGAACATAAGTGATAAGCGCGAATTGACCCCCCACCACTTTTCCTTTTAGCTGCTCTAAACACAAAAGTGGTGGGGGGGTCAAATTCAGACACGCAACTTAGTTTCGCTTTCGCTCACTAAGTTGCGTCTTCATTTGAACCACATCAATCTATCCTGACTATCTCTAATACCTGATTCATTAAGCCTGTGGCAGATATAATTAAAATGGGCTTCTTTACATAACTGCTTGTCAATAAAGAAGTTATGAATTAGAAAATCCTTGCTTCTGTTAATTGTTGCTTTTTGTTTCAAAAAAACCTCTTTAATTTTAAGTGGCTCCCAGGAACTACATTCGTTGGGAAGAAAACCGTGTTGAAATTGACGCAGGATTATCTCACCCAACATCTCTAAGATACCGTCTAATGATCTCTTTTTATCCCCTATATCCTCTGTGGAAAAAACCTGGGATTCTGGGAGATGAAATAAATTCTTTGGTGCTGCTGCTTTTGTCTTTTTTATAAAATCTTTGTACCGCTCTTGTGGAGTAGACCAATGATATAACTTTTTATATGACAATATGTTAGAGATTACATCTTTGGGAAAATTAGTAAGAATTCCTATAGTTGCAGCTCCTAAAGGACTCTTTCTTAATATAAGGGCAATTAACTTAACCTCTTGTGGCACAAGATGTTGTGGAATAGAAACCTCTTCTATCTGATAGTAATATTCCACTCCTAACTCATCCCAAACAAGTTTCTGTTTTGCCGGCCGCCTTTCAAATTCAGACATTATCTCCAGTTGCCAAGGCCAAAATCCTAATAGAAAAAATCTCTTCTCTGAATCAAAGATCAACTTATTTTCCACTATGTGATTTTCGGAATCGAGGAGCTCTATCTGTTTTATTCGTTTGGAGACATCTTGATAATTAAAGCTGAGAATAAAATTCAAAATATCAGGAGAAAAAATACTCGTTTCCTGAATATTAAATACTGAAAATATTCTCTCTTGGTTAAGGAATTCATTGATGTAACTTGTTGCTTTATAATAGGTTGTGAAAAATTGATTATTAGTTAACGGTGACCGCCAAATTGATTGAAGCACTGCATCTACAAAAAAACTGCTATTGTCTGCGAGTTGAAATCTGAAACCTGAGATAGGACTCAAACGCCTGTTTATTTCCCTAACTATTTCCTGTGCAAAGGGTTGCGAATTATGAATCATCTTAATAATCCGGTTGTAGACTGTTTTTGTAGGCCGCCTTCCAACTAGTGACCAAATTTCCTTATTGCTGTAACATACTGAGAAATCACAAGTTGCGCCAGAAATCAACTTATAAATTACTAAACCTTGGATTATATTTTCGACATCTTTTTGAAGAGATTTAGGTGCGGACGGTGAGAGTTCCAGTAATACTTCTGCGGCTGTCTTTGAAATCTCTAAATGGTGATTTAGCGCCTGCAACATAGAGAAACCAGCGTGCTCAATCTTGCCTTCTAAGCTAATAAGCACCTTTGACCTTCTTCCAACAGGACTACTCAATTTCTCATTCTTTAATATATTATTAATGGAAGATTTGGAAAACTTGGTTTTGAACTTCTTGCTGCACTCTAAAGCGAGCTTTCTGCAACTAATCTCGGGATTCTTATGTTTGCGAGAGACGATAAACCTGGCAATTTCTGGCTTAAATTTGTATTTTTGACTCATATGAAGATATGGACATTTAATCTACGCTTCTATCAAAAAATAAAGAAGTTATGAAAATTAGGAAAACAAAATGGACATTTTTATTCGATATTTTCTGCTGTTTCCAGGACGATTTGGTCACTAATCTCTGTGTTGGTTTTTGCCAATGTTCCAACTGGTAGCTCAATAACTAAGCTCCCCTTAAACATTGAACTAAAGAGCCTTGCGGGTGGCAGTGATCTTACCATAGCCACAACCCTGTTGCTTCTATCCAGGAATACTACATCAATACTAAAACGCATAAAAAAGGTATGGATTGAACTGCAGGGTATAATTATTAATCCTTCGCCATCTTTTAGGGCCTCTCTGCCAAGAAGTCCTTTCAAACGCTTAAGAGTGGTATTAGCAACCCTAGCCTTACCTGCCAAAACAGTGCCTTTGGTTTCGTTGATAATTCTCTTAGTTATCATAGGGAATTATTCTTTTATAGCGATCTCCTATCTCTCCCAAAATCCTCGCTATTTTAATGTCCAATATTCTTTATTATAACAGAAGTAAATAAGGTGTCAATGTCTTGATATTCTATATTCTACAAATTAAAGGGGAG
>JABMQK010000019.1 GCA_013203265.1 bacterium
AATAATCTCAATGTATCTGCGCCGTACTTCTCGATTATCTCATCGGGAGAGACGATATTGCCCTTCGATTTAGACATAACTTCGCCTTCCTTTAAAACCATTCCTTGTGTAAGTAGTTTTTTAAAAGGCTCATTGCCGCTCCATTGATTAGCGGATGCGCCATTATTTTGGGCGGAAAAATCCAACATCCCTAAATCTCTCAAGAATTTAGCAAAGAATCTCGAATATAGAAGATGTAAAATCGCGTGTTCTATACCACCGATATATTGATCAACGGGCATCCAATACTTAACCTCTTCTTTATCAAAAGGCGCATCTTTAAATTTAGGGCTGCAGAATCTTAAAAAATACCAGGAGGAATCAACAAATGTCGCCATAGTATCCGTATCCCGACGGGCATTTGATCTGCACTTAGGGCACTTTACCTGTACAAAACTTTTAACCTTTGCAAGAGGGCTGCCGCCTTCCCCGGTGAATTTTGCTTTCTTGGGCAATTTTACCGGTAAGTCTTTGTAAGGCACGCCTACGATACCGCACTTATCGCAATAAATTATAGGTATGGGCGTTCCCCAATATTTTTGGCGAGAAATCAACCAATCTCTTAGTCGCCAATGAAGAATCTTTTTTCCCATCTTTTCTTTCTCCATCCAAACTGCGATCTTCTCCTTTGCCTCTATATTAGTAAGGCCGTCAAATTGAGCTGAATTTACCTGAACCCCGTCTCCTTCATAAGCCTCTGTCATCTCTGGCAGCCTTAGGTTTTTTTCTTTATTCTGAATAACAATCCTCATCGGCAAATTATGCTCTTTGGCAAATAAAAAGTCTCTCTGGTCATGCGTAGGCACAGACATAATCGCGCCTGTACCATAATCCATCAATACATAATCAGCCACCCAAATAGGAATTTTTTCTTTGTTCACAGGATTAATAGCATAGGCGCCTGTGAACCTACCCTCTTTTTTTACATCTTGAGCGCATCTGACAATCTTTGTCTCCTTTGATACCTTATCGATAAAATTTAAGATTTCACTCTCTTGAGACTTGCCTCTTATTATTTCTTTTACTAATGGGTGTTCTGGGGCAAGGACAAGATAAGTGGCTGCGAATATAGTATCGGCCCTCGTCGTAAATACAGGGATAACCCTATCGCTGCTTTCCAGCCTAAAATAAATTTCTACGCCGTAACTTCTACCAATCCAATTCTCCTGCATTTTCGTAACTCTCTGAGACCACTCTTTCAACTCTTTTAAATCCTCTAATAAAGACTCTGAATAATCGGTAATTTTCAGAAACCACTGTTCTAGATCTTTCTGCGCCACGATTGTATTGCACCGCCAGCATCCACCCTGAACCACCTCTTCATTAGCCAGCGTAGTCTGGCAACTCGAACACCAGTTAACACTGGAAGCTTTTTTGTAGGCCAGGCCCTTCTCAAACATCTTTAGAAAAATCCATTGATTCCACCTATAATATTTATCCTCGCAGGTAGAAATCTCTCTGGACCAATCATAAGAAAAACCCATACGTTTTAATTCTTTCTTCATCCACTGGATACATTTATTTGTCCAAATTTCAGGATGCGAATTATTCTTTATAGCGGCATTTTCGGCGGGTTGCCCAAAAGCATCAAAACCCATAGGATGGAGCACATTAAATCCACACATCCATTTATATCGGGCGATAACATCTCCTATCGTATAATTACGCACATGCCCCATATGTATTCTTCCCGACGGATAAGGAAACATTTCTAAACAATAATATTTCTTCTTTGAAGGCTCAGGGCGAACCTCAAAGACCTTATGCCTTTGCCAATAATTCTGCCACTTCTTCTCGATTTTCTTAAAATTGTATTTCATTATTTAGTCAATTTACTCGTTATCGATAAATTCATCTTGTCATCATCTATATTTGCTCTTGGTGTTTCTAAAATAAAAACTGAATTATTTAATTTAGGGTGTTTTATAATTCTTTGCATAGCCAAAAGGCCGATCTTGCCCTTGCCGATATTTTCATGTTGATCAAGGCGGGAAGCAAAATCTTTCTTTGAATCATTAAAATGAATAACCTTTATTTGATCGATACCTATTAATTCATCGATCTCATTCAACATCGAATTTAATCCTATCTCTGATTTTAAATCATAGCCCGCAGCAAATGCATGAGCTGTATCCAGGCATATCCCCAGACGCCCGGATTGCTTGACCCTATTATAGATCATCCTATGGTGGATAAATTTATACCCTAACCAAGAACCTGAACCGGAAGTATTTTCAAGCAGAAGTTTTGTCTTTATGCCCTTAGTCTTATCAAAAATTGCATTTAATGCAGATGCGAATCTATCTATTCCGGCTAACTCGGTAGTCTTAGCGTGGCTGCCCATATGCGTCACTAAGAATTCAGCCTCGAGTTGATTCGCTTCATTCAAATCCTCAATATAGGCCTTTATCGATTTTCTATATAGCACCTTATAAGGAGACGCCAAGTTGATAAGATATGGGATATGTACAACTACTTTCTCTATTTTATATCTTTTACGCCTTTTCTTAAACTCTTCTACATCTTGAG
>JABMQK010000181.1 GCA_013203265.1 bacterium
CAAATATACTGGCCTACAATATTCGACCTTTGAAACTCCTTTAACTTTTCAAAACAAAGTGAGTGTTTAAAATCTTCTTTTTTCTCTTGGATTGCGCCGACGGGGCAAACCTTAACACAATCATAACAATCCCCACAATCCATATCCAGAGGTTTATCCGCTTTTATTTTAAAATTCGTAAATACTGTAGCCAGGCGAAATTGCGAACCAAGTTTTGGATTTACTAAAAGATTATTCCTGCCTATCCAGCCCAGCCCCGCCAAGACCCCTATTTTTTTATGCGAGGCGTGTGCGGTTTGTTTCTGCCAATCGACTATCACAGAAGCAGCGATAGGCAGGGCCAAAGCATCCTTTCGCTGTATCCAATTAGCCATCTTAAACCCTAACTGATCCAAAAAGAAATTCGCCGTCCTGTAGTGGTGAAAATATAACTTTGTAGGCGCATCTTTAATATCATTAAGAATCTGTGTCGATAAACGCACCCCTATGCATATAGCTTTATCTAAATTTTCTATCAAGGGTTCTAATAAATTAAATTCCTGTTTGATCCCTAAGGTATCTGCCACTCCAAAAAGATCGGCACCTTGACTTAAACAAAACTCCTTAAGCTCTCTATAATTCCTATCTTGCATACTTCTTACTAAAGCGAAAATAACTGTGCAAATTCAACCAGCGCACGTATCTTTTTCTGTATACGTCGAATGCCGGCTTCTGGGAAAAGTCCCAACGAGTTAAACCAAAATAATCCACATCATTATTAAAATGTTCTTTATTGTCCCTAAAAAATGCCCAGAAAATTTTCTCAACATTAGCGAGTTCTATTATATCTGTATAAATGGTATAGAGAAATCTTGCCTGCTGTTTCTCCGAAGGAGACTTGCCCATCCACCAGCCTTTACTCTCTACCTTACGGCTCATCCCGGGACAGCCTATCTCTGTAAACCAAATCTTTTTTTCTCTGTCATTGTATTTAACCTTCAACCTCTCCAAATTATTATAAAGCGTATAGATCCGCCTGATTTCAGTCGGCAACAGAGGATTAACAAAAGGGTGGATATTAATAATATCAAAATAATTCTTGCCTCCGTTTTTGTAGATATTTTTTATGGCGTAATAACCTTCACTAGTCATACCGCCCAAGACTACCTTGCACGAAGGGTCGGCCTTTTTTGCTACTGCATAACTCTTCTTAAGTAGCTCGGTATATGTCTTCATATCATCCTGGGGCTGCCAATATACCTTTGAATCCGGCTCATTCCATATCTCCCAGTATTTAACCCTATCTTTATATCGTAAAATCACATTATAAACATAATCTGTAAAATCATCTAAATTTCTAGGGACATGATTCCAATCCTGTCCGGCCCAAGAAGCGCAATAGCCGAGCACCCCTAAAATACGTATATTTTTCTTGGCCAATAACTCTACTATAAAGTCGTATTTTTCAAAATTAAACCTATTATTATTGGGTTCGATATCCTGCCACAAGAAATCCATACGCACAAAAGACACTCCCGCCTCTCCTAAAAGCTTTACTATCTTCTCTAAACCTTCCTGGGAATATTTATAATTATTCCAATTGTGCCTCCAAGACAAAAAGGCCAATGTTCCAAAAGGTTGATACCCTATCTCGCGCCAGTCGTAAGCAGAAGGATCAATGCTATTTAATATTCCGTCTCGGTCTATATCATTGCTGGTGAGCTCTCTCTTCTGCTTTAACGACATAATCGCCTCTATCTCTTTCTCGTCGGGTATAAGGTGGTCGTTGCGGTTATGCCACTCTCGGGAATTGTTCTTATGAGAAACCTTCTGTAGCTCTAGCTGTTTATCTAAACGGCCGTAAGCATAAACTTGATTACTGAAAAATAATAAAGTAATTAATGTAAACTTAATAAAATTTCTCATTTTTTGTCTAGTATTTTATTGAACGCAAGAATATAAACCCCGTAATACCCCTTGCTGGATAAGTGGGGACTTACGGGGCAAATAGAGCTAATTCTAAATTATGATGCGGATGCACCAGCAAGATCTTTATCTTTTCCTATTCCCCACTGTAAATTACCCATTACCGCCTGGCCTATATTAGTCAGGTGGTCTCCAATCTTTTCAAAATTGCTGATTGTATCTAAAAATACTATTCCCGAAAGCACATCACACCTGCCTTCGTTTAATCTCCTAATGTGATTCTGTCGAAGAATAACCGTCATCTCGTTAATCTGCCTTTCTATTTCTAAAACTAACTTCGCATCTTCCTTGCTATTTGTCTCCAGGGCCCGTATGGAATTATCAAACATCTTTATGAGCTGTGAATACATATTTTTCAACTCTTCGATAGCATTTTGCGATAAAGGCATATTATTATCTAATCTTCGCTGCGCCAACTCCACTAAGTTCTCTGCGTGATCGCCGACCCTCTCTATATCATTAATTGTATGTAGCATAGAAGGGATCTTTTTGGAAATTTCTGGGCTTAACTCCCTCTGTGTAAGCTCAACGAGATATTGGCTAATCGCCTGCTGTAAGTCATCTACGGCGTTCTCTTTTCTATCTACGTCATTTAAGGCCTGCTTATTAGATTGAAAGAATCCTGACATCGCATCCTCTACCATCTCCTTAGATATTGTAGCCATATGAACAACTTCTTTAGTCGCCGCCTGAAAGGCAATTATAGGAGTGTTTAGTAGGTGCTTCTCTAAATACCTTGGCCCTAAATCAACCTCAATATCCTTACCCGGCACAATCTTTACGACAAGTTTAGCAATATAATTAATTAACGGCAAAAAGATAACTGTAATCGTCACGTTAAAAATAGTATGGAAATTTGCGCATTGTCGTGCGAGATCAGAAGAAGTAACCAAAACAATGGATCTTAATATAGGTAAGATCATTAATGCAACAAACACTCCCAGAATCTTAATTAATACGTGAGCCACCGCTGTCCTTCTCGCTGAAACACTAGTCTTAATACTTGCCAGCAATGCTGTAATGCAAGTGCCAATATTACAACCTAATATAAGATAGATAGCCGCATTAATATCAATCAAATCTAATGACGCTAAGGTAATTACTAAGCCGGTAGTAACGCTGCTGCTTTGAAATATAGCGGTAAATACTGTGCCTACCATAACTCCCAGGAATGCATTACGGCTTAGGTTTACGAAAATTTGTCTAACCGCTGGATCCTGGCTAAAGGGGCTGATCTGAGAAGACATTATCTTTAATCCTAAAAACAACATACCAAACCCTAAAAAGAATAGGCCGATATCCTTCAAATATTTCTTATTGCTAAAAAAATGCAACCCTACACCAATAGCAATAGCTGGTAAGGATAAATCTGTAAGTTTAAAAGCGATGATTTGGGCGGTAATAGTAGTCCCTATGTCTGCGCCCAGTATAACTCCGATTGATTGTTTTAAAGTCATAAGGCCGGCATTGACAAAACCGATGAGCATAACTGTCGTCGCAGAACTACTCTGTACCAAAGCAGTAATCCCTGCGCCAGCAGCCGTACCCATTAAAGGATTAGTCGTAAGGGCTTTTAGCAAACCACGCATACGATTACC
>JABMQK010000182.1 GCA_013203265.1 bacterium
ATTTTCCGTAGCATATTCTATTGCGCGAGTAATCTTCTCACCCACTACCGAACCCATAGAACCCATAATAAAACGCGAATCTGTTACCGCCAAAACAACTCTTTTTTTACTCGAATCACCTTCACCTGTAATTACCGCCTCTTTCAATTTAGTAGATTTTTTATCCTCATTCAATTTATCTTTATAACTTTTACGACCTTTGAAATTTAATGGATCTTCTGATTCCATATTTTCATCCATTTCCCTAAATGTGTTTTTATCAATAAGTAAATCTATACGCTCCTTAGCTGTTAAGGTAAAATGAAAATTGCATTTTGGACAGACCTTACTATTTGTTTTTAATTCTTTGTTGTAAATTGGCTGAGCACAATCTTCACACTTCGTCCACAACCCATAGGGTATATCTTTCCTTTTGACTTTTACTAATGTATATTTTGGCTTCCCAAATAGCGCCATCGTTCTTCTCTCTTTATTTCAGACTAACTAAAATTATTCTTTATTCAAATTTATGTATTAATAATCCTGTTAAAAGCTTAGGGTAAAAATATGTGGATTTCGGAGGCATTTTTTCACCACACAATGCCACCTCTTGAACTTGTTTTATGTTCGTAGGACGCAAAATAAATGCCGCCCCTACTCCATTGCTATCGACTACCTCTTTAGCCCTTATGGTTTCCTTTGTATACATTATATCATCTTTTTTTATTTTTAATAGCTCGCTTAATACATAAAAATCCAATATGGCCACTTCTAAATTTCTAAAGCACTTTCTATTTTCAAAATAATCATTAACTTTTTTTTTATTTTTTAGTTCTAACAGCAATATATCATTTCGATAATAAAGTCCAAAGACAAAGTGTTTTTTATTAAATGAATTTAATCTATCCTCTAAGTCTGCTATTGAATTCGAGAGACTTATCTTAAAAATGCCTACTAAATGATTCAAATCAATTTCTGTTTTGATAATTCTATGAACTGGCATTACACAAAGGCCTTTCGAACCAATATCCGTAAAATAGGTCATAATATAATTATAGGTTTTATCTAAAGAATAATCTTTATCTTCCTCGCGCATTAAATTGCGGTAAGTTGATGCTACTTCATAACGATGATGACCATCGGCGATAAAAATTTGTTTATCTTTAGTTTTATCGCGTATTTTCTGAATCTTTTTTTCATCTGTTAGTCGCCATATAGAATTCCTTACTCCCTGCACATCCTTAAGTAAAAAATCAGGCTTTCTTTTAGACAAGTCATCTTTGAATATTTCCTGAATGATTTTACTCCTATCAGAAAAAACAGTGAATATGGGACTTAAATTTGATTTTACCCTCCTTGTCAACTCTAACCTGTCCATTTTAGGCGCAGAATGGGTGTTTTCATGAGGAAAAGCAGCTTCAGAGTCGCTTAATTCTAGGAGTGCGATAAAACCCAATCGAGAAAATTCTTTATCATCACAGAAATAATCCTGTTTATAGAAATACAGGGCCCTCTGTGAATCCTGTGTTAATATTTCTGATTTTAACCAATCATTAAAAAATATGTTCGCTCTTGAATATTTATTATTAACATTGGTATCTTGCGGCTCTTCTTTATTTAAAATCAAACGAACAAAATTATAAGGACTTTGATGATAATAAAAGTCCTGTTCTTCTTTATCTATTACATCATAGGGTGGACATACTACTTGCGATAAGCCTACTATCTTATCTGGATTGTAATGAATGCCTTTAAACTCACGAATATTTGCCATAAAATATTCCCTGTATTAAAGCTAAGGGCTGTCTAAAATAGTCAACCCTTCGGAATACCCCGAAGGCAAGCAGCGGGGCTTATTTTATATGTTTCTCTCCCTCAGGATTGACACTGCACTTCGACTTCATCTCAGTACCCCTCGAAAGTCCCGAGCAAAGCGAGGGAAGAGCGACAAGCCCCAATAACAAACATTAGGGCTTGTCGCCGAATGTGTCAAATCTAACGCGATTTACAATCTGAACAATCAGGATCCTTTTCTTTTGTTACTGGACAAGTTTCTGGCTTTGGCTTATCTTTTGCGGCTTTGCTCTTACGATAATCAGTAGCATAAAAACCTGAACCTTTAAAAATTATACCTGAGCCAGCGCTTATCAATCTCTTTGCTTTATTCTTGTGACACTTCGGACATTCCTTAATATGATCTTCATTCATGTACTGGAACTTCTCGAATTCATAGCCACAATCTTGACATTTGTATTCATAGGTCGGCATGACTGCTACTCTCCTTTATCTAAACACTCTCTTTATTTTCTCTCCCAAAGAAGAAATTTCATCAACTTGCTCATCTCTAAGTTTCGCAAATTCTTCAATGAGGCGAGCTTCCTCTCTGGATAGGCTACTGGGAGTCTGCACCTTTACTCTAACTAATTGATCTCCTTTTGCATTTGAACGTACACTTGGTAATCCTTTTCCGTTTAACCTAAAGATTTTCCCTCCCTGTGTACCTTTGGGAATTTTCATCTTAACACTTCCGTTTAATATGGGAACCTTCGTCTCTCCTCCTAAGATTACCTTTGTCATAGGTACAGTAATTTCGCATAAAACATCCTGATTATGACGATCGAAAATAGGATGCGGATTTACATGTACCAATACATATAAATCCCCTCGTCCTGCTTGTCCTTCCTCGCCTTCTCCTCTTATACGAAGATGTGAACCGTGTTCAATACCTGCAGGAATCTTAACATGTATTTTACGAGTTATCTTAACTTTCCCTTGACCGCTACACTCTGGGCAGTATGCGGTAACAATTTTTCCTTCGCCACGACATTTCGGACATGTCTGTTGAAGTTGAAAAAAACCACTTGATACTATAACCTGTCCATTTCCCCGACACTGAGAACATGTCTTTGCCTTTGATCCTGGTTTCTCTCCAGAACCTTTACAATTTGTACACAATTCATAACGCGGAACTTTTAAAACTTTCTCTACTCCGGAATTAACCTCTTCTAAGGTTATCTCGGTTTCAAATTCTAGATCTCTGCCACGCCTTGCTCGACGAGACCTTCGACCACCCCCACCGAATAAATCAACTCCTGCATCCCCAAAAATACTCTCAAAAATACTACCACCAAAGCCTCCGGCTAAATCCTCAAAAATACTTGAAAAATCTGCGCCGCGAAAGATATCCTCGGTGCTATACCTCTGATCTACACCTGAGTGTCCAAACTGATCATAAAGCGAGCGTTTCTTAGAATCAGATAGCACTGCATAGGCTTCAGAGATCTCCTTAAATCTTTCTTCCGATTCTTGCTTTTTATCAGCAGGGACACGGTCGGGATGATATTGTAAAGCAAGACTCCTATAAGCTTTCTTTATCTCATCTAAAGACGCACTCTTCTTTACACCTAAAATTTCATAATAATCGCGTTTTGTAGTCATATTTCTCCTCGGACTTATCTACACTACAGGCAGGCCTTCGGACCACTCGCCATTATAACAGTGGCGGGTGGGATCGTATCGGATCAGCCTATCTGGTCCCGCCCTTTGTCCTGAAGGGCAAAGGGCGGTCGGAATTATTCACCGAAGGCGCCTGCCTGCCGGCAAGGCAGGGATATTTCTCCCATTAAAATTATTGAAATTCCGATACGATAAAATATTCCCCACATGTAAGTATGGGATTTGCTCTCTCAATTTTGCCTGTTTATCCCAATTCATCACTCGCGTGATGAATTGACTAAAATCTCCTAACCATCTAAAATATCAATAGTTAGGGCTAAAAAATTCTTACCAAAAAAATCTATCTCTCGGGATAGCTTTCTCTAAAGAATTACGTAATTAATTAGGTAATTCTTTTATTCTCCCTACACCCACGTGAGCGTTAAGAGGCAATTCTTATTTTTTATCTTTATCCTCGTCTTCAGCTCGATACTCTGCGTCAATAACATCTTCCTTCTTTGATTCATCTTGAGTATCTTGCTTTGGTTTGCTAGGTCCAGCCTTAGAATCAGCCTGTGGGCCTGCTTGAGCTCCAGAAGCCTGTTGTTTAGCAGCTGTTGCTTTATAAACCTCTTCGGCGAGCTTATGGGATGCCTGAGTCAACTCCTCCATACATTTTTTAATCCTACTAACATTTTTATCCTTTATTGCTGTTTTAAGATCATTTAGCTTGGCTTCGATATCTGCTCGTTCAGCCTGGCTAACCTTATCACCATAATCCTTCAGTGACTTTTCATTCGCATAAACCAAATTATCTGCCTGATTAATTATTTCCACTTCTTCTTTTCTTTTGGCATCTTCACCAGCAAACTTTTCTGCATCCTTAACCATCTTCTCAATTTCTTCTTTGGAAAGTTTTTTAGGAGCTGTAATTTTGATGGTTTGTTCTTTACCTGTGCCTAAATCTTTAGCGCTCACATGCACAATACCATCTGCATCTATATTAAATGCAACCTCAATCTGTGGAACACCGCGTGGCGCAACTGGTATACCTATCAAATCAAATCTGCCGAGTTCTACATTATCATTGGCCATGGGCCGTTCCCCTTGGAGCACACGTACAGTTACTGCAGACTGATTATCTGCAGCAGTG
>JABMQK010000183.1 GCA_013203265.1 bacterium
GATAAGAAGAAAACATATATAAATGAAATTATCCCATTAACAATAAAACTTTATGTAAATAGGCTTGCGATAAGGGATATTCAGTATCCTGAACTTAGACACGAAGGATTCTCAGTTGACAAATTCGCTGAGCCCAAACAGTACCAAGAGATTCTAAACGGTGTTCCTTTTGATGTAATAGAATTTAATACAGATATTTTTGGATTGCGCCCTGGTGAGTTAATTTTAGGGCCAGCACAGTTACAATGTAATTTAATTGTAAAGAAGAAATCAAGGAAGCATTCTTCATTCGACGATGATTTTTTTGATTCGGACTTCTTTTCTAACATTTTTGGTGGCCACGAGAAACACCTTTTGAGTTTAAAATCAGTCCATATTCCTATAACGATTTTGGATTTGCCTAAAGATAATGTGCCAGATGGCTACAGTGGTGCATTAGGTAATTTCAGATTCTATCTTGAAGCTGAGCCGAGAGAGGTTAAGGTGGGTGATCCGATTACATTAAAGATGACCGTTGTTGGCGAGGGCAATTTTAAGACGGTTAATTCTGCAGATTTTAACTTTAAAGATAACTTCAAAATCTATGATCCGGAGATAAAACAGAGCCAGACGAATAAAGTATTTGAACATGTCATCATTCCTAAAAATGATAATATCAGCGAGATCCCAGAGATTAGCTTTAGCTTCTTTAATATAAAGTCCGGAGAATACGAGAAGATTACGAAAGGTCCGATACCTATTAAGGTAAATCCGCTTCCCAAAGGTGAAGAATTAAAGATTTTTGAAATTCCTGAAGATGGTATGGGCCTGGCGAGAAAGAGAGAAATTTTAGGCAGAGATATTATCTACATAAAAGATTCACCAGGAGAATTTAGAAGAAGAGGTAAATTTTTGTATAAGAGTAGGTCATTGGTTGTAATTCTGTTTATTCCTTTGGTTGTGCTTATTTTTGTTTCAATTTTACAGAGAAGAAAAGAGAAGATCAAAACCGATGTTCGCTATGCCAGACGACTACAGGCACCTCGTAAGGCAAAGAAAAACTTACATTTGGTAAGACGTTTGTTAAATTCTAAGGATACTGGTAGATTTTTTGATGCGGTTTTTAAAACTTTGCGGGAATATCTGGGAGATAAATTTCACTTGCCATCTGCAGGGATTACTTCAAGCATTGTCGAAGAAGAACTTAAACCCCGAAATATCAATAAAGGTATTCTTGATAAAATAAAAGAGTGTTTTAACAGTTGCGATACGGCTCGCTATACTTCTTCAAGTATTACCAGAGAACAGATGCTTAGGACTTTTAAGTTGCTCGGTGAGATTATTGATAAACTCGAAAAGATAAAGGTATGAAAATTAGAATAATAATTTTATTTTTAGTATCTATTTTCATTTTTGTAGCGCAGGCCGATTGCGATGAATTAGATCAAGCCCGTGCCTTGTTTTACAAGGGAAATGCTTATTATAGCGATGAGAAGTTTGAGCAAGCGATTGCCCAATACGAAGAGGCTTTAAGATTAGGGTTCGAGAGTGGCTCGCTCTATTACAATTTGGGAAATACCTATTTTAAAAATGGCTCTTTAGGAAAGGCAATTTTAAACTATTTGCGCGCTAAGAGGCTTATACCTAAAGATGCTGATTTAAAATCTAATTTGGATTATGCCCGTCCCCTTATTAATGGTGGTGTAGTTGCCCCTGAAAGAAAGTGGTTTGCGCGTATGTTTTTTACAGTGGTTGATGCATTTAGTTTAGATAAGATTACCACACTTTGCATAGTTTTATATTTTATTTTGTTAACTTTGTTAGTTTTGATGATTGTAGCAAAAAGATTAAGAAGAATTTTTGTCTATATGGGTAGCTTAGTGTTAGTTGTATTAGTTGTTTGCATCTTGATATTTTCTGTGCAATTTAATAACGCGGTTGTTCAGAAGCAAGCAGTTATTGTAGTCAAAAGTGCAGATTCTAAATTTGAGCCATTTAGCGATGCAACAACATTCTTTATTTTAGAAGAAGGAGAAAGCGTTGTGTTGATTGCATCGAGAAATGAGTGGGTAAAGGTCAGGCGCATAGACGGTAAACAGGGCTGGATTAAGGAATCAGATATAGAGCTTCTCTAAGAGTTTAAATACCGTATAACTTATGTCAAAGAGACGTAAAAAAGAAGTTTTAAAAGTCAAGCCAGTTGCGAATGAATTAGAGGATAGAATTAAATCTTTTAATTTCAGAATTTGGTTAAAGAAATACTGGAAAGTTCTTTTGGTTTTAACTTTATTAGTTTGCATAGCCTATGCGAATTCTTTGGGAAGTGATTTTGTTTCCGATGATACACGCTCAATTGTAAGAAACCCAGAGTTGGATAAACCTAGTTATATTTTTAATCAATCCAAAATTACTATTCATTCATTATTTTTGTTTATCATAAATAAGATAGTTGGTCGAATACCTCTTTTTTTCAGGTTGGTGAATATTTCTTTTCATCTGGGTGTAGTTTTAATAACTTTTCTTTTATTTAGTCTTTTGATAGATAGTAAGGTTGCCTTTTTTATTGCTTGCATTTTAGCTGTACATCCTATCCAAACAGAGTCTGTTAGCTGGATTTCAGGAGCTCCTTATACTCAATATAGTTTCTTTCTTCTTTTGGCCCTTTTGACATATATTTTATCAGTAAAAAATAAAAAACTATTTTTGATTTCAATTATTAGTTTTATTTTAAGTCTGCAATCTCATGATATGGCGGTAGTGCTGCCTTTAATATTTTTTCTATTTGTAATTTCTTTTGGAGATATTCGCAAGAATTGGAAAAGTTTGATTCCTTTTTTTGTGATAAGTATTATTTTTGGATTAATTTTGGTGGGAAATAGTATGCAAAGAATAGAAACTTTTCAAACAGATTTTTATCAACAGGCACAAATACTAAATCCCCTCATACAAATTCCCATTGCAATTACTTCTTATCTGGAGCTTATATTTTGGCCGAAAGGTCTTACTCTGTATCATTCTGAAATGAGTTTTAGCCAGTCAGAATATATTTTAAGATTCATAATATTCATTATCTTTTTAGGGATAATCGTTTACAGCTTGAAACGAAGTCGCCGAATATTTTTCGGGCTCTCTTTCTTTGTAATAACTCTCCTTCCGACCCTTACGCCTTTAGGTATTACTTGGATTGTGGCTGAGCGTTATGTTTATCTCGGCGCTATTGGGATTTTTATGGTAGTTGCTCTAGGCATAAAGAGATTAAGCGAGATTAGATATCTAAAAATTGCAATTAGGATTATTTTTTCCTTAATTATTATGGCACTTTTAACCAGAACGGTTATTAGAAATATAGATTGGAAAAACGAAGA
>JABMQK010000184.1 GCA_013203265.1 bacterium
GACAATAATATATCTAACAAAAGGCTCAGGTTCTTTCTTTTCTCCTTAGCATCTTTTATACTAAACTCTTCCATTCTAAAAAGAGAAAATTTTTTAAAGTATATGGAGTTTAAAATATGGCTTCTCTTTTGAAATAAATCTTCCCTTGAATCTTTGAAGCCCAAAGCTCTTCCCGGGCTTCCTTCTGCAAGATAACTTATAAAATGAGCATGCAACAAAGGAACTTTGTATTTATGTACTAAAATATCCTTTATCCTTGATTCATCTACAGAATTAAATATAATTTTTTGACAACGTGAAGTTATTGTAGGAAGAAGCGTTGCTACATCGTTTACTATCAAAATAATAACCGAATTACTGGTTGGCTCTTCCAGGGTCTTAAGAAGTGCGTTCGAAGACTCCTCTGTCAAATATTCTGCGTTACAAATAATAAATACTTTTTTTTGCGACTCATAAGGCTTTAAATATATGTATTTTTCTAATTCTCTAATCTGAGAGATAATAATTGAACTATTTTCAGGCCTAAACCAGTGTATATCGACGTGTTTATCACTGCCTATTTTTTTACATTGCGGGCATTCATCACAACAATCATCGACAGCATTTTTACAATTTATCAATTTGGCAAATTCTCTTGCCAATTCAACTCTTCCTGTACCCTCTTTGCCAATAAACAAATAAGCCCCAGCGAGCCTATCGGCTTGATATGAAGATTTTAGAAAATTAATTATATGTTCCTGGCCGACTATTTCTTTAAGAGACATTTATTGATAACTTTTCTTATTTCCTCTTGTGTAGAAAAAATATTATCCTTAACGCGAACAACCTTAATACGCTTTGGATAACGCCTAGATAACAAAAAATAACCTTTTATTACTCTTTTATGATAACCCTCTGAGCGCAACTCAATCCTATCCTTTTTATGATTATCTTTAAATAGGCTATTCTTATCACCTAAATCCAATAATATTGTAATATCTGGTTTTATATCTTGGGTTACAAATTTGCCTATTTTTTTTATCAAATTAATATCAATTCCTAAACCATAACCTTGATAAGCTATAGTTGAATCAACAAATCTATCACACAAAACAACTTTTCCATCTCGCAAAGCTGGTATAATAACTTCCTTTATAAGTTGTGCTCTTGCCGTCATATATAAAAGCATCTCTGCAAAATGAGAAATATGATTATTCTTTTTATTAAGAAGTATTTTTCTTATTTTCTCGCTTAAAGATGTGCTTCCTGGTTCTCTAATAAACAAACAAGAGTGACCTTTCCTCAATAGATACTGTTTAAGTAATCTGGCTTGTGTACTCTTGCCGCTCTTTTCCGGGCCTTCGAAAGTAATAAATTTACCTTGTATCATTCTATCTCTGCAAAGGTTGCATTGCCACTTGTATCAATTACATAAAATCCAGTTTTTCTCTCTATTTTCTCTCTAATAGCATCTGCTTTCTTAAAATCTTTATTTTTCTTAGCAGAGTTTCTTTCTTTGGCCAATTTTATAATTTCTGAATTTAGTGCTTTTTTTGATTTTATTTTTAAACCAAAAATTCTAAAGAAACCTTCTAGTTTATTCTTAACATAATTAAAAGTATCATATTTATCCGAAGAAACAAATGCAGAGCCTAAATCTATTAATTCAAATAAACAAGCTAAGGCCTTAGGAGTATTAAAATCATCGTCCATTGCTTCTTGAAATTTCATACAAATATTATCTATTTTAGTTTTATCTTTATTAGAGAAATCCTTTTTTGTTCTTTCTTTCAATAACAGCCAATTATTGACTTTATCCAAGAAATTTTTGAAACTTTTCTTTTGTTTCCTGACCTCTTCTATCTTTTCCTCACTATAATCTATAGGATGAGAATAATGCGTAGACAAAAAGAATAATTTCAATAAATCTATATCGAGATATTTCTTAGCGAAATCTTTTATCGTAATAAAATTTCCTAAAGACTTGGCCATTTTTTGTCCATTGATAGTTAAAAGTCCGTGATGTATCCAATACTTCGCGAATTGTTTGTTTGTCTTGGCCTCGGCCTGCGCAATCTCATTTTCATGGTGAGGAAATACTAAGTCCCTTCCTCCGGCATGAATATCTAATGTATCGGTTTTTAGGTATTTCTGGCTCATTACAGAACATTCAATATGCCAGCCTGGCCGGCCCTCACCCCACGGACTATCCCATTTTGGCTCACCCGGCTTAGATAGTTTCCATAGAGCAAAATCTAAAGGATCTTTCTTGGTCTCATCTATTTCTTTTCTTACCCCGGTCAACATCTGATTAATACTCTGAGTAGATAATTTGCCATAATCTTTAAATTTACGAACGCTAAAATATACTCCACTATTTGTAGGATAAGCATAACCTTTATCAATCAACGCCCTGATATACTTTTTAATGTCTTCTATATTTTTTGTCGCTCTCGGCTCTTCTTTATCTTTATCCAAAACACCTAATCGAATACCTAATGACTCTAAATCCTCTTTATAACTGGCGATATATTTTTCAACTAAATCTTTCCAATCAATTTTAAGTTCATTGGCACGTTTTATAATTTTATCATCTATATCAGTTATATTGCGCACAAAATTTACTTTAAACTTACTGTATTCTAAATACTTTCTTATAATATCAAAGATATAGAGACTCCTGGCATGGCCGATGTGACATTTATCATATACCGTTACTCCACAAGTATAGATATTGACTTTTGGTGAATTTATAGGTTTAAAAGGTTCCTTTTTTCTAGTCAAAGAGTTATAAATATAAATAGGCATAAGTTTACTTCTTTTCTAAATCCGAAATTCTTCTTTTAAGTTCATTAATAGACTCCGTAATAGGGTCAATCACATGTCTATGATCTAAGCTTAAATCAATTTTCTTGCCTTCCTGCTTAGTTATCCTGCCCGGAACACCTACAATTGTAGAATTAGGCGGGACATCTTTAATAACTACAGCATTTGCCCCAACATATGAATTGTCCCCAATGGATATATCACCCAATACCTTTGCTCCAGTACCTATAACTACATTGTTTCCGATTGTGGGATGTCGCTTACCCCTTTCCTTACCAGTTCCACCGAGGGTGACGCCTTGATACAAAGTAACATTCTCACCAATTATAGAAGTCTCACCAATAACAACTCCCATACCATGATCAATAAAAAGACCTCTCCCGATATGAGCAGCTGGATGTATTTCAATGCCTGTAAGGAATCTTGCCAATTGTGAAATAGTCCTGGGTATAATAGGTATCTTTAACTTGTGTAAAAAATTGGTGAATCGGTAAAAAATCAAAGCATGTATCCCAGGATAAAGCAAAATTAACTCAATATCACTTTTTGCTGCCGGATCCCTTTCCCTGGCAGCTTTAATTTCTCTACGAAATAATAAAAGAATCATTAAAATCCAAATTAAAATAATTGTTAAAATTATCACTATAAATTCCAACAAGCAAATCATCATTTACCTCCAGTGAAACCCTGAACCGTCCCGAACCCGAACGAAGTGAGTGGTTCGCGGACTGGTACATGGGTAAAAACAGTTTGTGCCCGTCAGCTGCTTGGCAGAGCCGACGGGCACAAACATTCTCCCCGTCTTTCGCTAAACTAAGGACTTATCCTGAGC
>JABMQK010000185.1 GCA_013203265.1 bacterium
AATGATATCGGCCCTTCTTGCCTCTTATAACCGGGGCAAAAATATCTATCTTGGAATCTTTAGGAAGCTCTAAAATTTTACGAATGATTTCTTGCGAACTCTGGCGGACAATAGGCCTGCCACATTTATAGCAATGAGGCTTACCTATTCTGGCAAATAACAATCTTAGGTAATCGTAAATTTCTGTTTGAGTTGCTACTGTGGAGCGAGGATTACCGCCGGCTGTCCTCTGCTCAATAGAAATGGCCGGAGAAAGGCCTTCAATATGTTCTACGTTGGGTTTTTGCAGCTGTTCTAAAAATTGACGGGCATAACTGGAAAGGCTCTCGACAAACCGCCTCTGGCCCTCTGCGTAAATTGTATCAAAGGCCAAAGAAGACTTTCCTGAACCTGAAAGCCCGGTAATAACAATAAGCTTATTGCGCGGCAGAGCCAAATCTATATTCTTTAGATTATGCTCCTTTGCGCCTTTGATGATAATTCTATCTTCCGGCATCTTTCCTTAAAATGTGAAGCTCCACGGCTTAATGGGACACCACGTGGGGTATCCCACTGTGGCAGCCGTGGCTTCTTCTTTTACAGGATTCCGCCGTGGAGCGAAATCCTGAACCGTCCCGAACCCGAACGAAATGAGTGGTTCGCGGACTGGTTCACGGGTAAAAAATAATGTCTTCCCTTTTGAAAAATCGCGTTCCATCGCCTAGGTGGGTTTAGGGAGATTTTTTCACAGCACCTTCGCTAATCCCAAATCAAGTAATTGCTGATTGAGAAATATTCCTTGCTCAAGGACAAATTGCGAATTCTCTTCGTCTACAAGATAGAACACATCTACAAGATATCTATCGTATTTGTCGGAGCCGTGGGTCTTAATGATTACAAAAGGAATATCTTTGAGCACAGCCTCTACAAACTGCTTTGCCTTCTGGCCTTTTTGAGTAGAAACCTCAGGTGCGTCTATTCCTCTAAATCTAAGTTTCTGACGCATCCAGTTACCAAAACCTAAATCAATATTTACCCAGATTGTATCTGCGTCAGTAACCTTTTCCACAAATGCCTTGTATGTGTAGAGCTGATTCTTTTTTGCTTGTGAATGTTTAAATCTAAAACCTTCTTCAGTCTTTATTGATTCAACACTATCTCCTTCACAAAGACTAGTTATTCCTTTAAGTGGCATCTCCCTCCAGAGACTAAAACCACAGTCAATTAATAGGCCACTTCTAATAGACTTTATATACTTTGGCTTGTTTAGTCTGTAGGTGTAGAGTTTACCGCGAGTAAGTGTTAGCTTAGGTATAGGTTGGGATTGTTTGTGGGGTAACTTCTTTAATCTAAAATCTTGAAGCTTAATCTTATCGCGTTTGAGGATATCTGCAAGCTGGCGAGAACTCCAACCAAACTTAAGTATTCTATTCTCATAGAACCTACGTTTTTCTTTTTCCTGAATGGTAGAAAGAATCTGATAGTGGGTCCAGTCCAATTTTGCAGGCGCCTGCAAAATTGGATATGCCTGATAAAACACCCGCATATTGCTTAGATTTCTTGAGGAAAAACCACTACCGTATTTTGAAGTTAAATCAGCTGAAAGGTTTTCTAAGAGCCTTAAACCGTATTCTGCTCTAATGCTGTGTTTCTGTTCATCTTCAACAATACGCCTACCAATATCCCAATAGGCCGAAGTTGTAATCTTATCTACCGCCTGAACTGACTTTGATTTAGCCTGTTCGTAAATCTTTGAGATATCTGAAATGAGCCGCTGGTAGGATATTCTGGTTAGTTGCTTTGTCATTCTTTCTTTTGTTCGCTAAAAGTTATTACTTAGGACTTATTACTTACGACTTATTACTTGATATAACACACTCTGTCGAGTATTAAATATATTACCCGGTGCCAAACATTGAGGCTTGTCACTGAATGTGTCAATAAAAAATAGTCGCTATCCCTATTATCTTATTATGACCCCCCCCCAAAAAAATATAACAAATACTCTCATTTTATATTCACTGGATTAATTATAACTTATTTGAAATCCTGCTTGCCGAGATAGTCCTATATCCCCTCTTATATATCTCTTTGGAATAAATCATTATCCTTTAACGCTTGATTAATAATTAATTACATAAGCCAATTATCGCGCCTTATAAATTCTCGCATTTCTCTGTTGAGATATAAATGGATTCCGTACAAACAAAGGGATTGAAATCTCGAAGCATAAACTCTGAATTTAATAGAATATTTTTGATTAAAAAACTTAAAGAGAAAACCACATACCATAAAAAAGATGTATAAAAAACCAAAATAACCAAATCTAAAACAACAAATTAAAACTAAAAAATGTGATTTCTTGCGATAAAAACAGAAAGATCTTTCTATGCCTTCTCTAAAAAGCCTCTCTTCATAATATTTGATCGTGGTCTTATCTTTGGGAATAAAATGGTAAGCTATGGCTTTAGGATTATAAATTATTTTACCTGCTCTACTCTTTATAATTTTCTTCAATAATCCAATCTCTCCATCTCCTCTTAGCCATTGCTTATCTTTACTCAAAAAACCATCGGGGTTAAACCCTTTTAGTTCAAGTAATATACTTTTTTTAATCGAAAAATTACATCCGTGAACAACCGCAATCTCTTTTAGTTCATCCCCCTTATCAAGAAGGCTCAAATAATATAACGGAAAATAATTAATCCAATCAGGTGGAACAACTTCCCATTTGGGCAATACTTTACCCCCCACACATACTACTTCTAGATCATCTTGATAAGGCTTTAAAATTTCTGACAATAAATCTCTCTCAGCTATAATATCGTCGTCTAAGAATAAAATAATATCATTGCTTGCCTCCGCTACCCCTTTATGACGAGCATTATGAAGTCCTTCTTTATTTTCTTTTACATATTTCATATTAAAACCTTTATTCCGGAATTCCTGTAAAAAAGGGTCCTGATTGATTTCTATACAAGAATTATTATCCACAACTATAATCTCAAAATTATCCTTTGATAACGACTGAGACATAAGGCTAAGAATGAGGTTTTTAGATTTATTTAATGGGTAACATGTTGGAATAATAACAGAAATATTAGACATTTGAATTAATAATAGTGCTATTATATAATTTTATAGCTTCAATAATATACTATAAAAAAATATTTTATGTTATCAACATTAAAAAAATAGACAGATTGTTTTAAAGAAAATACTTAAAGAAATTTCTAACAGCTCCTGGATGTCTTATAATTTTAAATATTCCATTTAAAAATAATTTCGGAGATCTTAATGATGTTCTAATGGATTTATGAAAATTCATATATGATTGCATCTTCCTCTCCATAATTTGTAATTGCCTAAAAGAGAAATTCTCATTTCTTGTTATCAAAACATCTCTATATTTAAATTCTATTAGTTTGTTATTGAGAAAGTATTTATAAAGAGAACTGAATGGAAACCCTACATAAACTGCAAAATAAGTTATATCCGCATTAAGCTCTAAAGCAAAATCCCTTGTCATGATAATATCTTCTATATTTTCATTAGGAAATCCAAGCATAAACGCAGCCCCTGTCCTAATTCCTGCTTCCTTGCAAAGTTTGAATACATTCCTAGCCTGAGAAAGAGTTATTCCTTTAAGTATCTGATTTAATATTTTGGGAGATCCACTTTCAATCCCAAACCACATTGCTCTGCATCCAGCCTTAGCCATATAAGCAATTATATCAGGTGATAAATTATCAATTCTACTTTCACATTCCCAAGGGATATTGATTTTTCTTGAAATAATATTCCTGCATATATCTATGACATGTTCTTTATTGCAAGTAAAATTATCTTCTCTGAAAATTATTGCCTTGGATTTATATTTATTAATAAGGTGTTCTATCTCATTTGTAACAGCATTCCCGTTTCTCTTGGAATACGTTCTTTTCCATATTAAGCTACTTGAGCAAAAAGCACAATTATAAGGACATCCTCTACTGGTATAGAGAACATCTGCCGGAGTTTCTTCTAAAACCTCTGCTTTTCTTGAATAC
>JABMQK010000186.1 GCA_013203265.1 bacterium
GCTGGGTTACGTATCTAACCTCTACATTCTTAAATAACAAAGATTCATTTAATATAGGCGTAAAACTAAATACCGAAGACATGGCCGGTGCTGTCCCTTTTAGAATAACCTCATTTGCTTCTTGGAAAATTAAAGTATTTAAATAGGTATTTTTGGGCGTAAGGGAATATATCTCTCTTAAAACCTCAAGGCATGAGCCTTTATTGTCCATGCATGTATTAATTATCGCAATTTTATTTTTGATATCTTGGATCTCCATCGCCGCAGGAGTTATCTTTTTAAGCTGCCTATCAAGAGTATTAATAATTTTCTTCTTGCTATAAAAATTAAAAGTAAAGATACCACAAATAACTAAAGCAGCAAATAATGCTAAAGAAATCGTCTTAAATAGTTTCTTTCTGTTTTCTAAATACGCAATCTTATCCTTATCTTCCTGCATCAATAGATCTATCTGTGGCAATTTCTGATTTAAGGCAAGACCACAAATAGAGGCGAATGAAGTATTTTGTATAATACTAGACTCACCAATAATATCTTTTAAGTTTAAATTCTTAAGCTGATCGATAACAGCGACCTCTGTATCAAACTCGTCTTTAAACAATGGAGTCAAATTAGAAACCTGGCTCTTGTTCCCTATTAAAATTATCTTTATTATTGGTACTGACGACTCTTGCTTACTATAAGAGTTAATTGATATCTTTATTTCATTAATTATCCTCTTTTTACTCTGGTCATCTCCCTCTATCTCGCTGGGCACTAAACTACGAGAGAAGAGGAATCTCTCCTGATAGATAATTACTATCTCGACACTATCCTTATCAATATCGACTAAAGCTAAAGCACTATCTTTATCCGCATCAGATTGAAAATCGACATACCACTTAAGTAATCCTTCAGAGCTTAAAGTAATAGCTCGGGGATGTAATTTTAAAACATCGCAAATATTTGTAAATTTTCTAATGGTGCTCTTGGGAACAATAACTAAAATTACATGAGAGAAACCATCTGCGTCAACCCTTATTGTCTGATGAGAGACGACTATCTCGTCAATTTTATAAGGCAGGAATTTGACCGCCTGCCACTCGGCCATATTGCTGATCTCTGCCTCATTTACGCAAGGAAGTTTAATAAAGCGAATAGTAACTAAACTGCGGTCTAAAGATATTAAAAGATTATCTATCTTTAGATGATTTATCTTTATAATTCTTTCTAATGCATTTATGAATTCGTGCTCTGAATCAGGAATATTATCTTTAATAAATAACCTAGTGATAATTCTTCGTTTCTTAACAAAGGAAGATTGGGCTAACTTTATTCTCTGTGCTGAAAATTCAATTACTGTAAGGATACCTTTAGCCTTTGGTTTATCTGTTATAATTTTATTCTTCATACCAGTATCTAATCTTGTATGGTCGCTGGCTTCGGTCGATAACAGCAATTACTTTCTTGTGTATATTGCTTGTATTTAAACCTGCCAACACTTCAATTCTAAACAAATTAGACCTAACTGTAAAGGGGAAAACTTGATTATTGACCCAACTTTTCTCTGCTAGCTCAACTAAACCTGTCAATAATGCTGTTTTGATTTCATTCTGCCCAATCGCAATGTCATCATCGCTAGCTTGCTGATTATCGGCTCCATCTCTAAAATCAATAACATTATCCGCTAATCTATCTGAAAATCCTGAATTAACATTCTCTGCGCCTAAACTCATAAATATAGCTTTAAGTATCTGGCGTGGGGTTGTATTGATATTTACTAAATTTTCTTTCGTAAATATTGTGAAAAAAATCTCACATTCTTCTATCAACTCCGGATTCTCTCTGAAATCTTTAATCAAAGAAATTTCTTGCATAGACCTAAGGGGTGCTTTGCGTGCGGGATAAGGTATCTCTGGGCTCTCGTAATAAGGATCTTTGGAACCTGCCAAATTATCACCACGCCAATAAATTATATTCCCGGCTAAAGATTCAGGGCTACCAATTCCAATTTCCTCGAATAAAGATACCAGTAATTCTCTATCTGCTTCATTTATATTTATCTTTCTATCTTCATCGCTCATCCCATAAAGATAAACTGGTAATTCACTATCTGAATCATCAAAAACATAACTCACTGTAAAAATAC
>JABMQK010000187.1 GCA_013203265.1 bacterium
AAGAAAAAAGTAACTGCTGCTACAATAGTAGTTACTGCTACTGTAAATAATAATCCTTTTAAGATAGGTAGGCGATAACAGATAAATACCATAGATAGGCAAAAGATAAAGATGACTAACCAGTTAAGCCATCCGGGTGCCTCATTGATGAATCTTCCATCTAAAAACATCAAGGCGGTGTTGGCTACTATAGCTGTTCCTGGCATCCTGCCTAAAGGTGTATCGTGGATATCGTGGAAGATTTCCGATGTCTTGCCAATAAAAACAACCTTGTCCTTAAACACCTCTGGATTAAAATCATCTAATAACACACGAAACATAGATATGGTGTCAAAGTCACCCATAGTCGCCTGGTAGTTTATCCACATAGTTTTATCACTACGCAAAGAGAAATCATATTTACCAAACATATCTTTATCTTTAATCTCTAATTGATTCAAGACTACTTGTTTATCCCTATTCTTCAGTTTAATATTTCCAAGCTCATAATCATAGTAGCGGCTGAATACATATAGTTCACAAGCATAATCTGAAAACTTGCTTTTTAATGATAATTTGAATGGACAAAATCTACGAATACTTCCATCATTATCGATAGGTTTATTAATATACCCGGCAGAACCAAAATCGCTAATAAAATCTTCTTTTGGTTTATTATTTTCGCCTAATCTTCCAATATAATAAGGAAGTAAAATATTATATTTACCATATAATGCCCTAGCAAACAATCTATCACCTTCTTTATCTTCGCCTTCTCCTAAAAAGACCATATCAAATACAATCAACTTAGGTAAACCTTTATTAATTCTGTTTACTAAATCAGCGAAAATAGCCCTGGAGAAAGGCCATTTCTTCTGTAACTTCTTAAAAGAAATGTCATCTAAGGCGATAATAACTATTTCATTTAGATGCGGGGAAGAACGATTTATATTCTTTGCAGAACGAGAAAAGGTATCACAAAGCCGCAACTCCAAGGTAAGTAAAAAATTGGGGAATAAGTAAAAAATTGAAGCAAAAATTACAAAGATTGATATGGCGATTGAAAGACATTTTTTGTTCATTTTTTAGAGATAATAAAGGTTAATTTTTATGCCTATAGTATACTTCAACCTATTTTATTTTTCCAGATATTTTAGCGGGGAGATACTAAGGCGGGTATTTTGACTTAATAAATTTATATTTATTTTTTCTCTTCTAAAAATCTTGATTTTTGAAATAGGCTAATTCTTTCTCAAAAAAAACTTCTTCATTCATATTTTTATAGGGAGTATTCAGATCAAATCTTAGTCAGGAGAAGCGCCTAAGCCTGTACCTGTATTAATATCCCATATTTCTCCGCCTCGCATGGAGTTATCAAGCATAAATTCCCTAATACCAGTAATTCCTTGTTTATCCGGATAAGCTAGGAGTGAATACCTTTGACCCCCTGCACTTATTAATTTTATTTCAATTTTATACCCCCGCCGTATAGCTAAATTGGAAGGATATCCATATTTAGGATCTATAAGCCAGTTACTATCGAGATATGGTGGGTTTTCATTGCATAATCTTGCATAAGCTACATCAGCTTCAGGAAATCTTGAATTTACTACTCTATAACTAATCAATGCCGCTTCTAAAGTCCTCAAACCTTTAATAGCAGCTGCTTCATTAGCGGTGATTTTAGAACGCATTAAGCTGTTAATAGATAAGGCAGCTAACAAAATAACTATACCCACAGCAATCATTAACTCAACTAAAGTAAAGGCCCTCTTTGATTTTATGCTCTTTTTTCTCATATTAAATCATTTCCGTTAACTATCTTTCCTCTATTCAAAGTATAGCACATATATAAGAGATAATCAAAGGGTATAACCTGTTTGGAAATATAGGGTTACAATACAATAAAGCTGATTTAACTTAAAACTACAAATTTATGCAACTATATCTAAATCAGGGAATTGCGGAAAGGTATTTTTCATTTTTAGGAGGAGCTGTTGATTCTGTCTCAAAGACAAATCTGGATCGTTTCTCAACAATGCAATTGCTTCCTCCCTGGCATTCTTTAATAACCGTAACTGGGTTAAAGGATTTGCTATTCTTAAAGCAGTCAATCCGTGTTGTCTTTTACCAAAGAACTCACCAGGGCCTCTAATTCTTAAATCTTCTTCTGCAATCTTAAAACCATCAAGTAGCTCCTTTATAGCTTTTATTCTTCTTTTCGCTTCATCATTTTTAGGATTTGAAACTACTATAAAAGAAGATTCAAGTCGGCCTCTACCAATACGCCCCCTTAACTGATGTAATTGGGATAATCCAAAACGCTCAGCCTGCAAAACAACCATACATGTAGCATTGGGCACATCAATGCCCACTTCAACAACAGAAGTAGCAACAAGAATATCAATATTGTTATTTTTAAAATCCTGCATCACTCTATCAGTAGCAGCTGTATCCATCTGTCCATGAACTATTCCTATTTTAAAATCTTTAAAAATATCATTCTTAAATTCATCAAATAGTGTTTTTGCTGCTTTTAAATCCTGGTCTATAGACTCTTCAATAACAGGACAAACAAAATAGGCCTGTTTCTTTTGTCTTACTATACTCCTTACAAACTCATAAACTTCATTTAATCTCTCTTCATTATAACTAAGTGTCTTTATTGGCAATCTTCCTTTGGGAAGCTCATCTATCACAGAAACATCTAAATCTCCATAGATAGTCATTGATAATGTACGCGGGATAGGCGTAGCGGTCATAATCAGAGTATCCGGATTATTACCTTTCTTAGGAAGCAACGCCCTCTGGGTAACTCCGAATTTATGCTGTTCATCAATAATTACCAACCCTAAATTCTTAAAAACCAAATCTTGTTGAATCAAAGCATGTGTGCCGATGACTAATTGAATTTGACCCTTTTTAATTTTTTTATAAATTTCTCCTTTTACTTTTTTCTTTATGTCGCTTATTAATAAAACAGATTTAATTGCTTTATCTTTTTTTGTCCTCGATATCTGGTTCTTAATATTTGAGAAGTGCTGTTTTGCTAAAATTTCAGTCGGCACCATAAAAGCAACCTGATACCCACCGTCTAAGGCAATTGCTGCAGCCAATATCGCAACAATCGTCTTACCGCTGCCAACTTCACCCTGAAGCAATCTCTGCATAGGAAATCTAGAAGACATATCTTTTATAATGCTCTCGGCTACTTGCTCCTGTGCAAGAGTAAGCTGAAATGGTAAACTCCTTATTAATTGAGTAAAAATAAAACCATTTGTATTGTGTGCTATCCCTTGTTTTTCATACCTCCTTAATTTTCTTAAAATCACCGGAATTTGAAACATAAAGAATTCCTCAAAAGACAACCTACGATATGCCTCTTTATTAGAACTTTCATCTAGAGGAAAATGAATATTAATAAGGCTCTGTGCCAAATTTAGCAGATTGTGCTTCTTTCGAATGTTATAAGGAAGGGGATCGACTGTTTTGGATATGTATTTATCTAAAGCGTTCTTTATAAGTTGACGCATAAATCTTTGAGTCAGGCCCTCTGTAATAGAATAAATTGGAACAACTCTGCCTGTACTTAAAGAATCATCCTGCTTACTATCCAATATCTCAAATTCCGGAGAAGAAATTTGAAGTCTATCTTTATACAACTCAACCTTGCCGTATAAAATAATATTTTGACCAACCTTAAAGTATTGCTTTAAATAAGGCTGGTTAAACCAAACAGCGAATATTCTGCCTGTATCATCACTAACAACAACCTCGACAATACTAAAACCACGCCTCTTCCAAGAGCGCCTGTCTCCCTTTGCTAGAACCTGGCCTTTAATTGTGTAAAGTTTACCGACTTCAACTTTGGAAATATTAACAAGGTTTGAACGGTCTTCGTATCGACGGGGAAAACAATAAAGAATATCCTCTATCGAAGAAATTCCTAATTTCTTAAACAGCTTTATCTTTCTCGGGCCTACGCCTTTAAAATATTGGAGGGGATCAGAAAGTAACTTCATTTGCAGATTATTATAAAGGATGGAATCGCTGGGGTCAATGTAATAGAGAATTACTAATAGTGTTCGCTTTTATAAATTTTACCTGTATTCATATTAATAAAAATCCATCTGCTTGAATCGATTGGAAATAATTCAAAAAGAACTTCTCTCTCATTACTCGTTTTACGCCAAGCCACTCCAATAATATTATTACCCGACCCGGGAGGTCGATCTCCCTCTGTCCGACCATACAAAGTAATTGACTGACCTTCAGTCGCTTTGTAAAAATCGTATGAAAAATATAAAGTGTCAGTTTCCTCGTTTATATTACCATCGAAACCTAAGGCTTGCCAGCCAACATCAGAACGACCATCAGGGACATTAAGATAACTATTACTTTCATCGGGATTAAAAAGAGCTGGATCTGTTCCATTAATAAAATTTCCTTGTTCATTTAGTATTTCATCCACTATTAAAATCTTGTACTCTCTATACATCTTGGTCAAAATATTTATCGCCTCTGTTTGTCTATTCTTTTCTATAATCATACTAAATCGAGGCAGGGCAATTGAAGCCAATACACCAATAATAATAACCACAATCATAAGTTCGATTAAAGTAAA
>JABMQK010000188.1 GCA_013203265.1 bacterium
ATCGAGCACAGACAAAAGAGGAGAACTTGCCTCTGCCTGTCTTAGACAGAGATTTATTGAAGATGCTCCTATGTCAATAGTAATCACCGCAAGTCCTAACCGTATGATACAACGCTATGGAAAAAGAGCAGAACGATATGTAATTCTTGAAGCAGGTCATGCTGCTCAAAACTTATGCCTAATAGCCAATGACTTAGGGCTTACCACAGTAGAAATTGGTGCATTTATAGATGAGGGAGTAGCGAAAGTACTAAATACTACATACGCCGTACTGCTTGTTGTCCCCATAGGTTATAAAAAGTAACATTCTATGGGATGTCCACGAAAACCCCTGCCAGTAAAATTAATAATTAGTATCTTTGGACAAAAAAGTGATCTCTTTGAAATCTTAGAAAAAGTTCTACTTAAGAAATTTGGTCTAATAGACTTTAGAAGTGAAATATTTGATTTTAATCAGACTCGATACTATGAGAAAGAATTTGGCACAAACTTAAAGAGAAGATTTATTTCTTTTAAAAAATTAATCATACCTGATAATCTTTGGAAAATAAAAGTTATAACCAATAGATTAGAGAAGAAATTCAAGAATAATAATAAAAGGCAGATTAATCTCGATCCGGGATATATTACTCAGGCTAATTTAATCTTGGCCTCCACCAAAGAATATTCCCATAGAATCTACATAAAAAGGGGTATACATCAAGAGGTTACGTTAATATTCAAAGACGAAACCTTCTGGCCGCTACCCTGGACCTATCCAGACTATCAAAGTAAAGAATACATTGATTCATTTATTAAAATACGTAACATTTTAACCCAAAATTTGCGTCTGTACCAAAAGAGGCGCAATGCAAATTTTGTCCAAAGGGCAAATTTTTCTAGTGAAAAAATTGAGTTGAATTCACAACTAAAATCTAATGCAAAATTACCCTAGTTATCTCAAAAGTTACAGCGACTCAACATTAAAGACAAGAATCAATCAAGCATACAAGTTACTTGAAAGCTGTATAATCTGCCCGCGCAAATGCAAAGTAAATCGAATCGATAACGAAAGAGGATTCTGCAGGGTCGGAATAAATCCAGTAGTATGTAGCTATATGTCCCATCAGGGAGAAGAACCTCCTATATCTGGAGCAAAAGGCTCGGGCACGATATTTTTTTCATTTTGTAATCTGAAGTGTATCTACTGTCAAAATTACCACTTTAGCCAAGAAGGCGAAGGAAAAGAAGTCCCTATTGAAAAACTAAGTGAGTTTATGTTGTATCTGCAGGGGCTCGGCTGTCATAATATCAACCTGGTTACGCCTACACACGTAATGCCACAAATACTAAAGGCGCTATATATTGCCATTGAGAAAGGCCTAAGTATCCCCATTGTATATAATACCTCTGGTTATGAACTACCCGAGGCCATTAAGATATTAGATGGAATTGTGGATATCTATCTGGTTGATATGCGTTATGCGGATAACGAATACAGCATAAAATACTCCCAGGCGCCGAATTATCCCAGTTTTAACCAGGGAGCAGTAAAAGAAATGTATAGGCAGATGGGCGATAGTGAATTCGATGAAAATAATATTATTAAAAAGGGAATGATAATCCGTCACTTAGTCCTGCCAAATAATATTTCTGGTACAGAAAAAATAATGAAATTTATAAGTCAAAACTTATCTAATAAAGTATATATTAGTCTAATGAGCCAGTATCATCCATACTCCCAAGCACATAAATACCCAGAAATTGCAAGACGCATAACCAAAGAAGAGTATCAAACAGCAATAGGCTGCCTAAGAAAATATGGGCTCAATAACGGCTGGACACAGGACTCTTATGGATTAAATCGTCTTGCTGGCGTAAATATAAAGAGGAGCGTCTAATGCTGATATTATTTACGGCTATCAAAACCCTAACTGCGATATTGGCTTTTTTAAACGGGTTGATATGTTTCTTAAATCCCAAGCTGGCCATTAAAATACAGCAAAAGTTTTACGAAAACATTAACTGGAAAATTGAGCCTATTGATATAGGTAAGGAATTAAGGAACACCCGCGTCATGGGATTAATTAGTTTAGCACTTGCAATCGCCTTAACAATCTATATTATAAAATGACAAAAATAGTTGATCTCTGTCCTATCTGTGGGGGTAAAGGTAAATTCTTAATGCAGAGATGCCCTTCCTGTAATGGAAAGGGAGGAATTGTATCTAAACTTAATAAGGCCACTAAAGACTTGATAGAACAAAACAAGGCAAAATTAAGCGAACAGGAGAATGAATTGTTTGAATTATACAAGAGTGGCTTCTCTCAGAAAGAGATAGCAAAAAAGATGAATCTTACCGTAGCAATGGTGGCTTCCATATTCTATAAGATTGAGAAGAAGTTAAATCAACCTATTCGACGCACCCCGGCTTAAAAGCCGGGGTTTGCTCAAGGTTGTGCTTCGATATACTCAGCAT
>JABMQK010000189.1 GCA_013203265.1 bacterium
CCCCACCACTTTTAGTGAGCAGTCTTTGACAAAAAGTGGTGGGGGGTCAAGTTCAGACAACAATTTACGTTTCCGACTTCGCTCTTCGAGCTTCGTCGAGACCTCGCCGAAGCGAAAGCAAAGGCGGGCAATTCTTTCCGTAAATTGTGTCTTCACTTGACTCCCTTTGTTAAAATAATTTCTTGGTTATCTTTGAATAAAATGGCCTTTCTATCTTCTATTTTTGTAACTTTGTATCCGGAACAAACATCTCCTAAGGCAGCAAAACAGACCTTCTTCTGCCAATTGTCTTCAATAATCCCAACGAGCTTATTTTTCATATTAATGCTGCCTTTATAGGTAAATTGGGGAATGGGTTTGCCTCCTTTAGTTGGAACAGGTGTGGTTGGAGGCGAAGACGCAGAAGAAGATGTTTCTTTCAGTAAATCTTTATCTCTAAAAAATGGATTTCTTTCAGAAAATGAATCAAAATCAATATCTGCTGGATAGAAATCATCCAGATCGAAAATCTGCTTATTTTTAAATTCGCTGATGTCTTCTAAAGACAAACCTGTAAGTATCCTGGAGGCAACGAAACTAACCTTTACCCTGTTTGGCTCTATGGCAACAGCGGAAAATTCCTCTACAAGATATATCGGGATATGCCTATTAAACTCCAATAGTACCTTTATGAGAAAATCGGAATCAATCTTTAATACTATTTGAATGCTCGACTTATTAAAATCAAATATTTTCTTTGTCTTATCAATTGGAGTGGGCCGTATGGTAATTATTTCGCATTTGCCCACATTTACAATTATGCCCATAATGTCATCAATCATCTCAATCTGTTTTAACAAATAAGGGATATCTTCTTTTTGCGGTATATCAACAGAAAAATCTACAGGGGGCAGAATCATCTTTTTTGATGTCGCTTCCCTTTCTAATAATTTCAAACTGGCATGAAGGGATTCAAAGAAATATATCCCTTTATCTGAAACATCCACCGGAAGCTCTTCTTCTTTAGTGTCAAATAAAGCTAACGCCTTCATGCGTTCTTTATCGTTTAGCGCACTCGCCTCTTCTAATTTCGTTATAGCTAGAGCCTGCGGAATTATACCTGTCTCTTCCTGAAATCTCCCAACAAGCTCTTCTTGTTTATCTAGATCACTACTTAATGTAACAATTTCTTTTTTACTCTGGGAGTGTAAAAAAATACCTACAATTAATAAAATGACTAAAATAATTAAAACATATTTGCTCATTATTTTTTTCCAACCTCTAGCTTAATAATAAAATTAACTATTTCTTCTTTTGTTACCCCATCAATCTTTACCTTGGAAGAGACAGGTTTTATCTCTTTAAAGTAACCTGTATCCCTAAGCCCCGAAATTAATTTGTTTATTCCAGCGTAGTCCATAGATTTACCACTAAGGGTCAACTCCCCTGTATCCTCCTGGTAATTTAAATTAATAATAAAATTGGTTATCCAGACATCTTCAGCGATTACCTCGGATGTCTTATGTAAAATGCGCCTGATCAAATTTCTGTTATTAACAACGGTATTAGTATCATTTATCTTGGAATTTGTTTCTTCATATATCTCTTTGAGGCTGGTTATTTCGGGCATATATTTTTGGGAAACTATATTTAGCTCATTTAATTTGGACTTAAGTTCTTTACTCTGTTTAGTAAGGGCGCTTCTTTGAGTTCCTAAAAATACCAATACACCAATACACACAACAATAAGAAAATTAAAAATATAACTTAATTTTATCTTTTTGAATATACTCTCTCTTGTTTGCTTAACAAGATTGATCTTTATGTCAGCAAAATTCAGTCCTTCTAAAGCTAAGCCGATCGCAGTGGCGAGTTCTGGCGACTGGGTATTTAACATATTTCTCTTCGCTAAAATTTTTTTATTCCTAATTTGAATTTTATTTAAGGGATAAATATAACTTGTTGGAATATTTAATGTATCGCTCAAAAATTTATCTAAGCCAGTGCAAAGCGATCCACCACCGCAAAGTAATATCTCATCGATTTTACGCTGTGCCTCTTTGATAGCGCTTTCTCTCGCCTGAAAATAATAATAATTGAAAGTCTTATCTAATTCTGTGGATATCTCTTTCATCAACGGCATCAATGCATCATCAGGTTTCGCATCCGTATTTTCCTGAAGTAACATATTCTTTTTATGTTCTTGCGCCTCCTTAAACGAAAGGCTCAAATTCTTAGCTATAGCATCGGTGAATTTATCGCCACCAAAAGGTAAAGTTCTTAACCAAAAATTTCCTTTAAGATTAAATATAAATACCTGTGTTTTTACAGAAGAGATATCCACTAAAGCGTAGAGCTTACCGCTAGCTAATTCTGTATTAAATTTTAAACAATTATACGCGGCTAAAACATCCAGATTTATTAAATGTGCAAATCCATTGAATTTCTCGATTAATTGTATTTTGTCAAGAACCGCTTCTTTTTTTGCAGCCACTGATAAAACTTCCTTAATCATCTCTTTAGGTTTATGTCTAAGCAGAAAGTAATCCCAAATACAATCCTCTAAAGAAAAAACAACATTTTTCTTTAACTCATTCTTAACTACTTCCACTAATTTTTTACTTGCTTTTGATTTAACTGAAATTATTTTAAAAAATGACTCCTCAGCCGATATGGCCAAGCAAATAGGTATGTTGAGTTTTAGCTGATTTCTTCTAAATGCAGTCTTTAGCAAATCTATGATTTCGTATTGGCTGGAGGTTTTTGGCATTTCAATAATCTCAAATTTTAAAAGCTCGACACTCTTGCCCTTTAAGGCAAGATTTACTAATTTTATATCCCTTGCACCTATATCTAATCCTATTACATTCTTAATCTTCACAGAAAAAAGCTCCTTTTTTACTTTCTTCCCATGATTTTCTTAAATAACTCAATATCGATAACTGTATATTCTCTGCGTCTATTAATTCGATTCCTTTTGGCCCTAGGAAAGATCTTCTTATTCTCATATCTTATAAGAGTCTGTTTTGAAATTCCTAAGGCTTGAGCAGTTTCATTAGCAGAAAAATACTCATTTGCACTTTGTATCATATCACACCTCCAACCATTATTATTTATGCTATAGTCTTTTTATTATTTAAGATATGGTTTTATTTTTGAAAAATTTTTACCATATATCCCTCTACAAGATAAGACCATTTTAAATAGTTTGATATAATTTTATAGTATTTGTATATATTTGTCAATAGAAAACTATATATTAGTGCTGTATAGACCTCCAAAGCATATATTAAATACTCAGGTAAATCTAAGTAACAATTTAATAAATTAGGAAAATAGGGTATGAGATAATTAAGTAAATATAAGTAAGAATGTTATAATCTAATAATACCTAATTATTTTCTCTAACTATTTGTGGAATAAGGAGTTTTGTCCCTAAATAATGACGAAAATGGGCTTTTTTTTCATCAAAAATATGCTCTTTTTTGGCTACAATGTTTTGTGAAACTCCACGGCTTAATGGGACACCACATGGGGTATCCCACTGTGGCAGCCGTGGCTTCTTTTTTTTTCAGGGTTCCACATAGGTCTAATGAATCTGAATTTATACTACTAGGTATCACCACGGGGATTACTGATTTAAAGAATATTTTTGGGAAGGGTTATTTGTAGAGTATTCCTATGGGATTACAGAAAAAAAACACCATACTTCTATTCTCTCTCGATTATCGTTTTGATTTCCTGAGTAGCTATAACTCTATCCTGATCTAAAACTTGGGCTCTTGCAGTTATACAAAAAATATTGGAACGAACAGTGATCTGCCTGGATAAAATTCCTAATTTATCATATTTATCCGGGTCATTACGAAAAATATCTATAAAAAATAAATCACCAATTCCTTTATAAATCCCATCTTTGTCACCAAAAGGCCTCTTCTCTATTATTTTTAACGCATCTGACTCACCGATATTCGGCAACGCCAACAAGACTTCTTTAGGTGCGGTATTTATATTAATACGTCCGTATACATTTTGAAGTGGGTCTAATCTTAAATAATAAAAATGCGCTATTTCGCTATCTGAAGCATTTTCTAATTTAATCTCTAAAATATTATTTGGTGTGCCATAAGGCCTATCTTCACCGATGTTTATTATGCCGCAATATGCCAATCCTTCTTCGTTAGGAATAATTTCCTGTGCTAATATTTGCCATGATTCATCAGCTTTTTTGTAACTTACAGTTATGGCTTCTCTAAATTCGCCGCTAATGGCCAAAAAGTAACTGCCGTTTTCTATATTCTGCCATTGCCAAACCCCTTCTTCTTCTAAAGTAGCACTATAGAAACCTTCTTGCCCGCCATGAATCTCTGTCCATCCTGCTACGTTATGATCTTTGGGAGAGAGCGACACGCCAGAGGAGGTTAACGAATCAACTATTAAACTAATATCTGCTAAACTCAATTCTTCTAATTCTCCGACGGTATATCTCTGCCAGCTATAAACTTTAGGCGCATATATAAAATCAAATATATTCGAGGCGGGATGATTCCTGACAAGTACTTCCCGAATATCGTGATTGTAAAACTCATCTATTTTCATATCATTATTATCATTTACTCGGCCCGGAGTACCGCCGCTTAAATCCAGAGTTGAAAACCATCCATCGAATTCACCATCACCGTTGCTATCGGACTGCTGACTAGGATCGCCTCTTTCCAAAGAAAAATAGTTTATGATTTGAGAATTTGAATATTCTATCTTTTCAACTATAGAACCCTTACCGTCTCTTAGAACAAGATAATTTTCACCTAAAACAGGATTATCTTTTAAAAAATCAAAATCCTTATCTAATACTTTAAAAAAATCTAACTGCACAGCTTGCTGCACTGCCCATGTATTAC
>JABMQK010000190.1 GCA_013203265.1 bacterium
AGAAGTCCGAACGATAATTTTAAATAAAAACATCCGTATCGACTCTCGTAATTTGGATGATATTAGGTCGATAAGTTGTGAAGTTGGAGTTTTGCCTCGTACTCATGGCTCCGGTTTATTTACTCGTGGCCAAACGCAGAGTCTTTCTGTTACCACATTAGGCACTCGTTCTGATGAGCAGATGATCGATGCTTTAGAAGGTGAGACTTTTAAGACATTTATGTTGCATTACACTTTCCCGCCTTTTAGTGTAGGGGAGGTAAAACCTATCCGAGGCCCTGGTAGGAGAGAGATTGGACATGGCGCCTTAGCGGAGAAATCTCTTAGTGTAGTAATGCCTTCAAAGAGTGAATTCCCATATACTGTTAGGGTTGTATCTGAAATATTAGAGTCAAATGGTTCTTCCAGTATGGCAACAGTTTGCGCGGCAACATTATCATTAATGGACGCAGGCGTGCCTATAAGTGAACCGGTGGCTGGTGTCGCCTTAGGTTTGGTTAAAGAAGGCAACAAGCACGTTATACTAACCGATATCAATGGTTTAGAGGATCATTATGGAGATATGGATTTTAAAGTAGCGGGCACAAAAAAAGGCATTACGGCTATACAACTAGATTTAAAAATAGAGTGTGTCGATTTAGAATTATTAAAGAGCGCTTTCGAACAATCGCGTAAAGCGCGCATGATTATATTGGATAAAATGCAACAGGTAATTTCTGCTCCTCGTTCAGATATATCTAATTTTGCTCCGAGGATTGTGAGTTTAAAGATAAAACAAGAAAAAATTGGAGAACTTATCGGTCCTGGAGGTAAAACGATCCGCAAAATCATCGCTGCCTCCGGCGCAACGATTGATATTGAAGATGACGGAACCGTTCTGGTGGCTTCTACAGTGGCGGAGAATTCAAATAAGGCTATCGAGATGATTAATGCTATCGTTCAAGAGGTAGAAGTCGGTCAGATATTTAATGCAAAAGTAAAACGCATAACTAAGTTTGGTGCTTTTTGCGAGTTGCCATCCGGTAAGGATGGATTGGTTCATGTCTCAGAATTTACCGATAAATTTATCAAGTCCGTAGATGAGGTGGCTAAAATTGGCGACGAGATTAAGGTAAAGGTTATTGAGATAGATGAGCTTGGAAGGATAAATTTAAGCAAGAAAAAAGCAGGTTAAGTTATGTTTTGTCTTTTCTCTTGGCATGAAGAATAGATACCTACAAGAAGTAATTGGCATAATTTTTTTAGCAATAGCAGTTTTAGTTTTTTTAAGCCTTGTCTCTTATACTCCTCAGGATCTTTCCTGGTATACAACCCATCCTAATGTTCCCGTAAAAAACGCAATAAATATCTTCGGCACCTATTTATCGGGTGTTTTATATTTTGTTTTCGGTCACGCCTCATTCTTGATTCCACTCATTCTTTTTATTTTCAGCATGAATTGGTTCAAGAAAATGGATGTGTCAATGGGCCTCAGCCGCATAATCGGCCTGGTTATTGCATTTGTATCCTTTAGTTCATTCTTTTCTATTTTCATGACGGAGGTCAATGCGGTGCGATTCTATCGTGGTGGAATCATTGGATTGGTCTTTTCGGATTTTTTGATTAATTATTTTGGAAAAACAGGCGCATACATTATTGTTACGAGCCTTGGTTTGTTGTCACTGCCTTTGGTAGCTGAGATCTCAATTATTCCTCTATTTTCTTTGATTAAACAGGCAGTTTTTTTAATTACTAAATTAATATCTAAGATTGGAAAAGTTAGGTTGCCTAAAATATCAAAAATCTTTCCGCCTAAATTTCAAGAGAGGATAAAAATTTTTACTATAAAGCCTCCCGTGTCTGCGTCTAAACCAAAGTCTAAGCTATCGGAGTTAGTTGTCAAAGAAGAGAAGAAGGCATCAGGGTTTAGAATCACGGATTCGAATATTACAGAGCCGAAGATTCAGATAGCAAAACCTGAAGTAAAAACGAAAGAAAAAGCTTTTACAAAAGAATCAGCGGGACAGATAGATAGCGAAGATTATGTTCTACCTAGTATTGACTTGTTAAATTCCCCGCCGCCGCTGCCTATACGTCAGATAGAGGGTGACTTAGAAACTAGTGCGCATATTCTTGAAGATACGCTTTCGGATTTTGGAATTAGCGTAAAGGTTTCTAATGTTGAAAGAGGCCCTGTTATTACACGCTATGAATTAGAACCAGCACCGGGAGTAAAAATTCAGAGAATAGTTACTTTGTCAGATGATATTTCTTTGGCGCTAAAGGCAGCCTCGATAAGGATTGTAGCTCCTATTCCGGGAAAGTCGGCTGTGGGGATAGAAGTGCCTAATGGCAAAAGTAGTTTTGTATATTTAAAAGATGTATTAGGTGGTTTGGAATTTCAAAAGAATAAATCTAAATTAACTTTAGCTTTAGGTAAAGATATCTCTGGAAAGCCGGTTATTGCGGATTTAGGAGAAATGCCTCATCTGTTA
>JABMQK010000191.1 GCA_013203265.1 bacterium
ACCTAAACCCACTCCAACTTCATCAGTATTAGACTCATCTATTTCTAAATTTGCATCATCTAAGGCAAATTTAGCCGCCACATTGACAATTTTTGTAGTACGGTCTAATGTGCGCAGGCCTTTCTGACCTAAGTATTTAGCGGCGTCAAAATTATTTATTTCACCGGCTGTATGTGTAGTTAAGCTATCTGTCTCAAACAGGCTAATCTTTTTGATACCAGACACACCGTTTTCTAAGCTCTTCCAATACTCTTCCTTACCCATTCCATTGGAAGTTGCTACGCCTGTTCCAGTTATAACGACTCTTTTCTTATCTTTCATTAAAAGCTCCTAAATTTTAACTTTTAAAGAGTCCATCGCCGTCTTTTTGCTTAGATGACTTGCTTTTAGTAATATTACTCTGTTCTTTCTCGCGAATCCACTTTTCTATGGATTTACGATGAAAACGCCAATCAGCCCCAATTTTAAAAGCTGGGATTTTTCCTTCACGTGCGTACTTATGAATAGTAAATAAATGCACGTGTAGGTACTCAGCGACGTCTTTTGCATCATAAATCTCTTTGTTTTTCTTTGCCATAATAATCCCTCCACAAATTATATACAATCTTATATAATTATCAATACGCATAACTATATATCTAAAATAATCAATTGTCAAGGAAATTCTTAATTTATTCTTTTAAAGACTTTATAATCGATTCATCAACAGGTTGGAAAATTACTGATGGGATTAAAAATATAGGTAAGATTTATTTGTTGAGATTGTATTAAATTATATGTAATTATATAACAATGGTTATTTCTTTGACTTATTCTATAGTTGCTAAGGCTTCCCCTACCTTAACTTCGTCACCGTCCTGAACCAGCTTTTCCTTTAGAACCCCCATGACAGTTGACGGAACATTAAAAACTGCCTTATCTGTAGCCATTTCTATCAACTCATCCCCCTCTTTTACCTCCTGACCAATCTCAAAATGCCAATATGAGACTGTCGCCTTTTCAATTCCTTCTCCTAACGCAGGTAAAACCACTTTAGCCATTTTAACACCCCCGTTTTGAAATTATATGCACAAATACTCTTTCGAACCTATCAATTCAAAACTCTCAGCGGTTTGCTCTATTAATTCTCTCTTTATCAATTCCATATTCATCGGGCCACCTAAACATTCATTAAGCGACGTCATCCTAATATCTAAACCACAGGGCTTAATTATATCAAAAAACCGTAAATCTGTATTAACATTTAAACCAAATCCATGAAGGCTTACCCACCTATCTACGGCGATGCCTATCGAAGCTATCTTTCGCTCATTTACCCAGACGCCGCGAAAACCGCTCTTAATATTACCTTGTATGTTAAAAGCAGCGATAGTATCAATAATTAAACCTTCAATTCTTTTTAAAAACCAACCTAGATCTCTTCCCAAATTTCTTAAATCGAATATTAAATAACCCATTAGTTGACCTGGGCCGTGATAAGTAACATCCCCACCCCTGTTAACTCCTACCAAGAAATCGATATTGTTATCTTTAATAAATTTATAATCTAATATATTGGTTGTATTGGCTTGTCTTCCTAACGTTATGGTATGTAGGTGCTCGCATAAAATTAATGTATGGGAAGAATCTCCTTGTAGAATCTCTCTGTGGACCCGAATTTGTCTTTGAACTGCTTCTTTAAAGGAAATTATTCCTAAATCGATAACGGAAAGATTCATCTAAGCTTGAATAGCTTCAGTAAAGATTTCAGAAATACTGGGGTGGGCAAAGATTAAATCCTGTAAAGCTTTGGTGGTGAGTTTATATTTTACTGCGATGGTTAAAGTGTTTATCAATTCGCTAGCTTGGCTACCAATAATACCGGCTCCTACTATAGTGTCACTATCCTGATCAATAATCAACTTAAGAAAGCCATCTGTTTCTTTAAAAATATGCGCCATACCAATAGAAAGAAAGAACTTTTTAATAACCTTGATATCACCGCACTGCTTTCTGGCTACCTCTTCATTCATTCCCACCTGTGCAAGTTCAGGACTAGTAAAGACTGAACTTGGTATAACAGAATAATCAACGCTTCGGGGCTTAAGAAAAATGTTATTTACGGCTATTCTTCCTTCATAGCTAGCGACATGAGCAAGTTGTAAACCTGCGATACAATCGCCTGCTGCATAGATATTACCAATGGAAGTCTTTAGATTATCGTCTACCTTAATAAAACCATCGCTATTAACCTCTATGCCTAAACTTGAATCAAATAGTTCTTCTAAATTTAGCTTCCTGCCTACACATAGCAATATCTTTTCATATGAGTTTAAGTCTTTACCCTTAATATCATAACTCGTATTTACAGCTATCCCTGTTTTTTTAAAGGCCTGCTCTAACTTCTTAGATATATCTCTATCAAACATAAAAACTAATCTATCCATAATCTCGGCAATTGTAACTTTAACACCGAGCCTGTTTAAAGCAGAAGCAAACTCACAACCAATTACCCCTCCTCCTATAACTAAAAGGCTCTCCGGCAAAGAATCTAACCGCAGGACATCACTGCTTGATAAAATTCGCCTACTATCAAATTTTAAAAAAGGCAATTCCCTGGGTTCTGATCCTACCGCAATTAGAATATGTTCGGTTTCAATCTCGCTATTGTCTTCTTTAATTAATATCTTGCTGCTTGAGGAAATCTTGGCTGTCCCTTTTACCAAATCAATCTTTTGGGATTTTAAAATAGACCCCATTCCATTTTTAAGCTTAGAGATTATATCAGCTTGATCTTTTTTAAGAAAGGAAACATCTTGAGGCAGATTTTTAGAGTCCTTTTTTGCAAAATGCGTCAATACCTTTGTAGGTATACATCCGCGATTTAGACATGTTCCGCCAATCTGATCGCTCTCTACTAGACAGACTTTCTTGCCGATCTTTTTAGCCTCAAGCGCAGCATTGAATCCTGCCCATCCAGCACCGATAATAGCTAAATCAAACTTATCCATTATCTTTCTTTTTATAAATTATATTGGTGCTTTCTTTTATGGATTTAACTGACTGTAGAAATAATTCTCTTTCCTGTTGGTTTAAATCCAATTTAACAATTTCTTTTATTCCCTTTTTACCTAATTTGGCGGGCACTCCTACACAAACATCAGATACTCCATATTCACCTTCAAGATAAACAGAAATAGGAATAGTTCTATTTTCATCATTTATTATCGCTCTACAAATATCTAAGATAGCTGCGCTGGGAGCAAAATAGGCGCTACCAGAGCCATACAAGGAAACAATTTGAGCTCCTCTATCCTTGGTTAAACTTACCAAATTATCGATTTCATCTTTGCTTAATATCTTATCAAGCGGTTTGTCATCTATCGTGCTAAATCGCGGCAAAGGAATCATTGCCTTACCATGACTTCCGACAACCAAAGATTTTATTCTAGAACTGGGGATATTTAACTTTTTGCTGATTAAATTATTGAAGCGTGATGAATCAAGGCCTGCGCCCATACCAAAAACGCGTCTTTTATCAAAATCTGTCTCTTTTAATAATACATAGGTCATTATATCTACGGGATTAGCTACAGCGATAACCATAGAATTTACGCAAAGCTCTTTTATGTTCTTACTAATACTTTTTATAATCTCATAATTTTTCTTAAGTAAATTTTCCCTGCTCATTCCGGGCTTTCTAGCCAAACCCGCAGTCACTATAACGATATCAGAACCTTTAATTTTAGAAAAATCCTCTGAGCCCTCGATAGAATTATCATGTCCAACAATAGAACGTGCATCATCTAAATCAAAAGCCTTCGCCTGTGATAATCCTTTTGCGATGTCTATTAAAACAACATCGGCGATGCCTTCTTCTAATATTCGCATCGCCGTAGCTCCGCCTACATTACCAGCACCGATTATAGCTATCTTCATATTAATCCAATCTCTTCACTATTGCATCGGCCATCTCTTGAGTGCCTACTGCGGAAGGGTCATTTCTGTCCTTCTTTAAATCATAGGTTACGAATTTACCTTCCTTAATTACTTTCTTTAAAGCAAGCTCTAATCTGTCTGCGGCCTTATCTTCATTTAAATACCGTAACATCAATACGCCACTTTGAATAGTTGCGGTTGGATTTACTTTATTCAAACCTTTATATTTAGGGGCCGCTCCATGGACTGGCTCAAACAAAGCACAATCTTCGCCAATGTTTACTCCCGGCGCTATTCCTAAACCACCAATCAAACCAGCGCATAAATCAGAAATTATATCACCGTAAAGATTAGGCAAAACTAACACATCAAAATTATGGGGTCGAAGCACTAGTTGCATGCACAAATTATCAACGATTGCTTCATCAAAGGCAATCCTATCTTTATACTTTGAGGCTATTTCTCTAGCAATTTTTAGAAATAGGCCATCTGTATACTTCATTATGTTTGCCTTGTGCACGGCTGTAACTTTCTTACGATTATTCTTTATCGCGTACTTAAAAGAAAAATCGATAATTCTACGAGAAGCAAATTCTGAAATTGGTTTGATTGAAATTCCAGAATCTTCTCTTACCTTTTTAGGACTTAATCTGTTTATTAAGGATATCAACTTTTTTGCATTACTGCTATTTTTCTCAAACTCAACACCCGCATATAAATCCTCACTATTCTCACGAATAATGATTAAATCTACATTCTTGTATGGCGAACTAACTACTCCCTCAATAGACTTTGCAGGCCTTACGCAAGCAAATAAATCAAGATTCTGACGCATAGCCACATTTACAGAACGAAAACCTGAAGCGATAGGAGTTACTATCGGACCTTTCAACGCTATTTTATTTTTCTTAATTGAAGATAATATCTGTTCTGGAAGAGGTGTCCCGAACTTCTCAATCGCTTCTTCTCCCGCTAAAAATTCCTCCCATTCAATTTTAACGCCAGTTGCCTCAATACATTTTTTTGTCGCCAGAACTACCTCAGGGCCTATGCCGTCACCAGGAATTAAAGTTATTTTATATTTCATAAATCACACCTATATTTTTATCTTACCGTATTTTTTAAAGTGTTTAACCAATCCGCCATCCAAAAGAAGCTTAACCATTACCGAAGGTAAAGGCAAAATCTTCACCTCGTAATCCTGGCTAATATTTCTTAAGATGCCCTTTTCTAAATCAATGCTTAATTCATCCTGTTCTTTAATATTTACTGTCTCTGCTTCAATTAGCGGTAAACCGATGTTTATGGAATTACGATAAAAAATTCTAGCAAAACTCCTTGCTACTACACAAACAACACCTGCCTCTTTAATAACTAAAGGAGCCTGCTCCCTTGAAGAACCCATACCAAAATTCTTACCACCTATAAGAATTGATTTACCCGGTTTTATTCGACTATAAAATTGTGAATCAACATCCTCTAAGATATGCTTAGATAGTTCTTTTATATCAGAAATTGAGAATTTGTACCTACCGGAAATTATTAAATCAGTATTTACATCATCTCCTAAAAGATAAGAAAAGCCTTCTAAAATCATAGTGACTTAAACTCGTCCGGGTTTTTGACTTTAGAAGTTGCTACTTCTAAAGTAATAACAGAATCTTTATAAAGTTTCTTTAAAGATTTATCCATTGTATGCATACCGAATTGACTTCCTGTCTGCATTAAAGTAGGTATCTGTTCAATCTCATGCTCCCTGATTAAATTTCTTATCCCTGGAGTAGCAATCATAATCTCTGTAGCTAAAACTCTGCCGTTACCGTCGGCTCGAGGCAGAAGCAACTGCGAAACAACTCCCTGAAGACAATCAGCAAGCTGTAATCTTACCTGATGCTGTTGGTTAGGAGAAAACACATCAATAATTCTCTCTATGGTCTGTGGAGCGTTTGGAGTATGTAAAGTCGCTAAAACCAAATGACCCGTCTCAGCCGCAGTAAGCGTAGTAGAAATAGTTTCTAAATCGCGCATCTCTCCAACCATAATTACATCCGGATCCTGCCTTAAGGCGTGTCTCAATGCCTCGGAAAAAGACCTTGTATCTGAATGGACCTCGCGCTGTTTGACTACGCATTTTTTATTATAATGCAAGAATTCTATAGGATCTTCTGTCGAGACAATAATACCTTCTCTCTCGCTATTAATTAAATCTATCATCGTGGCTAATGTAGTAGTCTTACCTACTCCTGTGGGTCCGGTTATCAAGACTAAACCGTTGGGTTTACGCGCAAGCTCAACAACTATTCTCGGCAAACCCAGCTCTTCCAAAGCAGGGATCAAAAGAGGTATGCGACGAAAAGCAGCCTCAACACTCCCTCGTTGAATATGAACATTCATTCGAAACCTATCTAAGCCCGGCAGCGCCAAAGATAAATCCAATTCCCAATCTTGCTCAAATTTCTCTTTCTGGTCACTGGATAATGCAGAATATATAATTCGTTTTGTGTCATCACGGGTAAGTTTGGGAAAATCTGTAACAACTATCCTGCCGTCTATGCGTAATAACGGCGGCATATTCTCTGTTAAATGCAAATCAGAAGCTTGTTTTTCAATTGTATGCATTAGTAAATTTCTTAATTCCATATTGGTCTCCTTTAATGAGCAGACGATTTACGGAATCATTAGGATGACGTAAATCGTAGGCCTTTAGGCCGTCTGCGAATTAAACCCCGCCCTTTTGGCTGGGTTGTTTC
>JABMQK010000192.1 GCA_013203265.1 bacterium
GCCCAGATTTTATCAGAATATGGTTTAGGTTTTATAATAAAAAGGCCCAGAGACATTAAGGAAAAGGTCCTATACCTAAAAGATAACCCTGAGGAAGTTGAAGCGATCAAGAAAAAGATAAGCGCTTTTAGATTTGGGAATTCTTCTCATAACATATTGGAATTAATAAATGAATAATAAATTATCTATTGCAAAAGTATCAGTTCCCCTACCCATTGATAAAAGCTTCGATTATTATATTCCCAGCAGATTATCAAATAGAATTCAGAAAGGTTTGCGAGTTAGCATAATGTTTAATCATAAGAGTACTATAGGCTATGTCATTGGCCGCTCTTTTAGATCAAAGATAAAAACTCTCAATCCAATATTAGATGTCGTCGATAAATATCCCGTATTATCAACAAACAGTATCAGATTGGCAAAGCATATCAAAGATTATTATGTTTGTACTTTAGGAGAGGCTTTTGAAGCGATGCTTCCCAATAATTTAAGAAAGTCTAAAGGAATTTCCGCTAATTTATTTTCTGTGGTGAATTCAACTAAAAAGATGAAGAAGAATAAACTAATTTATACTCAGAATTTGTCGGATAACTCAACGTACGCTCATTTTAGAGAAGAGGTAAATAAAAGATTAACGGATAAAAAAAGAGTAATTTTTCTTGTTCCTGAAAAACCGATGATCAATAGAATTAAAGAGTATTTTGTTAACATTAAAGGAATTAAAATAGCGGTTTGGCACGGTGGGCTTTCCAGGAAAGAAATGCTCAAATTATGGAATGATTTAGCTAATGATGATATAGATTTAATAATTGGTACTCGGTCGTGTATCTTTGCGCCGATTAAAAATTTAGGTTTAGTAATTATCGAATGCGAAAATGATTACGCTTACAAAAATGATCAAACCCCTTACTACAATTCAGTAAATGTTGCCTACATGCGCTGCGAAATTGAAAAATGTGATTTAATTCTTTCATCCGCGGTCCCATCCGCGGGAACCTATCGGCTTGTTTCAAAAAGAAAGATAGGCAATAAGAAAGTGGATAAAATTAATGATTTTGCTCCTATTGAGCTTTTACCGCTTAATCATGGAGACAAAATTGATTTTATGATAGAAAAACAAATTGAATACGCATTGGGAAAAAAAGAGAAAATTTTGATTTGCCTGAATAGAAAAGGGTTTGCTACTTATATTTATTGTAAAAAATGCAAAGAAACTCTTAAATGCGATCGTTGTAGTCGAAATTTGAGATTTAACTATTCTCAAAAAAAACTGATCTGTCCCTATTGCGGTTTTAATACTGAGATGGTTGAAATTTGTCCTAAATGCAGATCTACGTATGTAAAATATGGAGGGCTGGGAGTTGAGAAGTTAGAAAGTAATTTAAAAAGAAATTTCCCAGCTGCAAAAATAATTACATTGGATGAATTGCTTAAGAATAAAAAGGGAAATTCCTATGACATATTAATTACAACGAAAAAAGTAATAAACTATGAGGAATTTAAACCAGAAGTGACAATAGTCTGGAATTTAGATAGTATGCTTAACTTTGCCGACTTTCGATCTTGTGAGGAGGCTTATCAGGTATTATCAAAATTGCTTCTTATGACAAAGAATAAGATTATTATTTGCACAAGCCTCAAAGATGATTTTTACTTATTAAAAGGGCTAAAAAATCTAAACTTCATTCAATTCTATAAAAATGAATTAAAGTCAAGAAAAGAGCTTAATCTGCCGCCTTTTTATCACTTTGGTTTAGTCTCCATGCGAAGTTTCAACAAGAAGAGCACAGAAGCAATTTCTTCAAAATTATACGCCTGCATAAATAAACTAAAAAGTGGAGATTTAGAACTATCCAAATTTGATTCCCCTCAGAAATATCGCCTTAGAGAGAAATATTATAAGTATCTATTAGTAAAATCAAAAAATATAGAGTTGTTAAGTAATGTCCTTAAAAAAGGATTAAAAAAAATAAAAGGAAGAAGGGTAATAATAACTGTGAATGTCGATCCAATATAAAAGCGGAGATTTTGTTATGAGAATAGTTTTTTTTGGTAGTGGAGAGATTGCTATTAATTGTTTAGAATTCTTGATTAAGGAGAAACAGGATGTAATTTGCGTTGTAACGGCGCCCGACAAAAAAAAAGGAAGGCATCTAGAAACTTTTCCTACACCAGTAAAAGAAGTTTCAGAGAAATACGGATTGGACATTTTTCAACCGGCAAATCTCTTTTCAGGGGATTCAATTGAATATTTTAAGAAGTTAAAGCCGGATATTTTTGTTGTTTTTTCCTTTGGAAGAATTCTTTCCCAAGAACTTTTAGCTATTCCAAAGCTGTTGGCAATAAATATTCATGCTTCGTTATTGCCTAAATATAGAGGCGCTGCTCCAATCAACTGGGCGCTGATTAAGGGAGAAACTAAAACGGGAATAACGATAATCAGAATGAATGAAAAAATGGATGAAGGCGAAATAATTCTAAAAAAAGGACTCCCCATAGATAATTCTGATACCGCGGCAACCCTGGAAGATAAACTCGCCCAATTTGCGCCTCAGGCATTAAAGGAGGCTTTGCTTGGAATAGAAAGAAATGAAATACAATTTTTAAAACAAGATATCAGTGAAGTTAGTTTTGCGCCGAAGCTAAGAAAAGAAGACGGCAGGATAAATTGGAATAATAGCGCTCTGCAAATAAGGAATCAACTTCGTGGCTGTTTGCCTTGGCCAGGGACGTTCACTTTTTATAAGGATAAATTTATAAAAATTTGGGACGTTGAGATAAAAGAAGTTCAAAAAAGAGAAAAATTTTCTCCTGGCACAATAATAGCTATTAGCAAAGAAGGCTTATTAATTGCTACGGCAGATAGGCCTTTGCTTATTAAGGAACTTCAACCCGCTTCAAGTAAAAGAATGACTGCAGAGCAATTTCTCTTAGGGCACAAGATTGAGAAGGGAGAAAAGCTTACTTAGTTTATCTAACTATATGAGAAAAGACATTGAATTTAAAATATTTTATGCTATAATTTCCCTCAATAAAATAAGGTCAGAGTTTAAAATTAGAGATATCAAAAAGGAGGCAGTAAATGGGTATTAAAATCGGCATTAACGGTTTTGGCAGGATAGGAAGGCTTGTTTTTAGGGCGGCACTTTCTAAGAATATAGGAGATTTGGATTTTGTGGCTGTAAATGATTTAACTGATTCAAAGACACTGGCTCATCTTTTAAAATATGACTCAACCTTTAGAATGTTAAAAAACGATATAAAGGCCAAAGATGACGCGATAGTTATTGACGGAAAAGAAGTAAGGGTGATAGCTGAAAAAGATCCTTCAAAACTACCCTGGAAAGATTTAGGAGTAGATATTGTTATTGAGTCAACGGGCAGATTCACCCAAGTTGAAAAGGCCAGAGCTCATTTAGATGCTGGAGCCAGGAAGGTCATAATTAGCGCTCCTGCTAAAGGTGAGTGCCCCACGTTTGTTATGGGTGTTAATGAA
>JABMQK010000193.1 GCA_013203265.1 bacterium
ATTACGAGGTATCGACACTGGAGTACTCGAGCCTTTGTTAGATACGATTATTTCAAGTGGCCTTGAGACAATCGAAGTAACAATGAATACTGCGAATGCCTCGGAGTTGATTCGTAGAGCTGTTGAGATTTCTAAGGGGCGGCTTGTGATCGGGGCTGGGACTGTGCTGGGTGTTGATTCGCTTAAGCAGGCCTTGGACGCAGGCGCGACATTTATTGTTTCGCCTGTATTGATTAAGGAGGTTGTAGAACACTGTGTTAAGAATAAGATTCCAGTATTTCCCGGAGCTTTGACGCCGCAGGAAATTTACAACGCCTGGCAGGCTGGAGCAACAATGGTTAAGGTTTTTCCGGCGAAGTTGTTTGGTCCGTCGTATTTTCGCGAGGTCAAGGCACCTTTGCAAGACATAAAATTGCTTGCTTGCGGCGGGGTAAACAAGGATAATATTAAAGAGTACTTTTCAAACGGCGCTGACGCTATTGCTTTTGGCGCTAGTGTGTTTAAGAAAGAGTGGCTTATTAATAAAGACTTCGCAAAGATTGCGCAGAGTATAAAATTATTAATCAAATGAAGCCTATTGACATTAACTAAATAATAAATTTTTAAGGTAAATGTCAATGGGTTAATTCCGACAAATAAGTTATGTCTCTGCCAAAGAAGCAATGGCGGATCCATAGCTTATGTCGTCATTAAAAGGAGGTAGTTATGGCAAAGGCAAATTTAGCCAAGCAGCTGAGCATTGTAACAGAAGATAAAGTAGGAGTGCTTGCAGAGCTTACTGGTGTTATCGCTGATGCAGGTGTAAATATTACAGCAATTTGTGCATACGGGATGGAGAATAAGGCGTTTTTTATGTTAGTAAGTAGTGATAGCGATAAGGCAAAGGGTGTTTTGGTTCAAAAGGGCTACAAAGTAGAAGAGAGTGAAGTTGTAACTTTGATGTTGGAAGATAAAGTAGGCCAGGCAAAGGTTATCGCCGATAAGTTAAAGGCAGCAAGTATTAATTTGGAGTATTTATACGGAACAACGTGTGGTTGCGCAGATACCCCAGCACTTATGGTGATTGGTTCCAAAGAGAACGCAAAGGTTATTTCAACAATCAACGGGTAGTCAAACGAAGACACAACTTATAGAACGAAGTGAATATAAGTTGTATGTCTGAGTTTGACCCCCCACCACTTTTCCTTTTAGGTACTCTAAATACAAAAGTGGTGGGGGGTTTAATTCGACCATACAACTTATGTTCGCTCACTTCGTTCGTTCCATAAGTTGTGGTCTCATTAAAGGAGGATTAATGAATAAGACAGTAAAGACATTTGAGAAGAATAAGTTTCAGGAAATCAGAGTTGGTATTTCTGAGTATGAAGGTAATGATTTAATAGATATTCGAACTTGGACTCTTCCTAAAGGAGCCGAGGAAAAAGTTCCTACTTCAAAGGGCATATCTATTAATGTGAAGTTATATCCTCAGATTAAAGAGGCGGTACTTGCTCTAGAGAATGAACTTAAAGAGGCTAAGCTAATATAAAAAATATCCAAGATGTGATTTTGGTTATTCAAATGGCTAAGGACAACCTTAGCCATTTTTTTTGCGCCTTTGCCATTCGATACAATAGCAATTACTTGACTTGAATGTTTCCATTTCAAAAATTGCAAAAATAAAGTATAATATAAAGCTATGGTTTATAATTTCGCAGTATAAGCTCTTCTTGTGATGAACATAGAGATACGGGTTTAATTCGCCCGCCAATAAATAGTGGCGGGTTCATTGAAAGGAGCAGGGCATGAAGACGAAGGATTTTGAAAAGATGTGGAAGGATACCAAACAACAACTTTCTAAAGTCAGCCAGGAGACATTAGAGCTACTTAAAAAAGGAGAGAGTGAGATAGTGAAGGTTTCCGGTAAGGCCAAGATAAATTTTGAGAATTTGCTTTTGAAGTTGAAGAAAGAACAATTGTTTTATATCATCGGCAAAGAATCATATAAATTATTAAGAAAGAGCAAGCTAGGCAATGCTAAATTGACCAGCCTCAATAAAGAGATAAAAGAAATAGAAAGACAAATTTCTGTTAATAATAAATTACTGCGCAAGAAAAGTTAAGTAGTATTCTAAAATAGAGAAATTAAACTGTAGTTAAGTTTAAACAAATCCCACTCCAAGAAAAATATGAAGAGCAAATTAGACGAATTTCTCTCTCTAGTTGATGTATTTGAATTTAATCAGAGATATTCTGAGGATATTAATAATAACTCATATTTTGGTTATCCTTTAAATAGTATAATCGAAATTGAAAAGAGGTTACAGTCCGAGGGAAGTAACTCTGTAGCATATCTTTCTATGGAGTATGGATTGGCGACTAGTTTTTATAATGTTTTTAAAAGGAAGTATGGTATTGGCGAAAAGAATAAAATAGTCAATCATCAGATATTCTCTAATATGAGGGAAGAGGATTGCCTGTTTAATCTTAAGATAGATAAAGTAATAGATTTGCCGTTGTATAGCGGGGGGTTAGGGGTGTTGGCCGGAGATACCTTAAAGTCAACAGCTGATTTAGGGATACCAATGGTGGCTGTGGGGATTTTATGGGAAAAAGGTTATTTTAGGCAGAAGTTTTGGTTTAAACATGGACAGGTGCCAGAGGAGATGGATTGGGATCCTTATACCTACCCCGGTTTAATACCTTTGGAGAATATCATAAAGATTAAGTTTAAAAAAGATACTGTTTTTCTTCGCTTGTGGAAATATTATATTTTTAGCCACGATAAAAATAAAGTTATTCCTTTAGTACTCCTGGATTCTAATATTGAAGAGAATTCTGACGAGATTAAAAAACTTACACATCAACTTTATAGGAGCAGTAATAATTGGATAAGAATAATGCAGCGTTCAATATTAGGTATCGGCGCTATCAAGGCATTAGACGAACTCGGCTACAAGGTCGCTAAATTTCATTTAAATGAAGGGCATGCCGCAATGGCGTTTGTGGAAAAGGCAAAGGGGTTGGATAGAGAGAAACTTTGTGATTTAAGAAAGAAATTTGTTTATACGTGCCATACTCCTGTTG
>JABMQK010000194.1 GCA_013203265.1 bacterium
AATATAGGAAAAACCAGCCTGCCTCTTGGTCTTCTGGAAGCTTTTTCCGATAAAATTAATAAATTCTCTTTTAAGTTTCATAATAATCATAAAATCTATATAATTGAAGGGTCGGGGTGTTTTTTTTTGGATATTCGACCCCTCATGAGCAGTCGGAGAACTTAAAAAACTCCCGACTGCTCAACTAAATAAATATTATCCAGAAACTGGATTATCGTCAGGACCAGCCTCTCCTCCTTCTTTGTTGGTAATTGTTCCCATCTCATCTACATAAAAATATCTGTTTCCCGTTCTACCTACATTCTTAGGATTTGCAAGCAGGGCAAAGCTATCATCATTGACAAAAGCATATGTAAACAGATAGCCCTGTTTTGTTCCCGCTGCTAATGTTGTATCTATGTAGGGAGGATTTGAAGTAGGTTTGATTAAACCTTCTAAGCTCAAAGGATAGGTATGTGGTACAACGTTTGCATAATAGCCTTGACAAGCATTAGAAATCAAACGGCAATTTGCTACAGCCGCAGCCTCATTTGCAGAAATACGTGAGCGCAACATATTGGGTAGAGCCAAAGTAAGCACTATCATAATTATCCCTACTACGACCATAATTTCAACTAGTGTAAAACCACTATTCCTCGCAGTCATCTTTACCTCATCATATCTAATATTATCTATATAGTACATAGCTAAAAATTAACATTAAATCTAATAAAGAAACATTTCTTTAACCTATTTTATAACAACAAGATAAAAAGTCAAGTAAAATGAACACCTGTTTTACGGAATGTCCTGTGCTCCGTAAATCATAAGCGTGAATTTTACCCCCACACCAATTATCCCTTTAGCATCTCATTCAGCCAATTGGTGTGGGGGTTAATTTCGCCATATCACTTACGTCGCCTGAGTGAAGCTCTACGGCCTTACGACCGCAGCATCTTTATAATCTTCGACGAAACCCGCCGAAATAATACCCTTCTTCGCTCAATTGTTTTCTCGTTGAGCTTCGGAGGATTACCCGCTACACATTCATCTACGGGCTTACGCCCGCAGCATTCTGCGAAGGCGGGTAATGATAACACTTCCTATGTGATAATCTCATTAAAAAAATCCCGACAAAGAGTTCTTTGTCGGGATTGGGTCTTCTACAAAAGACCTATTACTGAATAACGCCACCATCGCCGTCCATGATTACACCATTCGCAGTCACTACAAAAGTTCTATTTCCTGTGACAGTAGGAGTTTGAGGCGTTGCTGTGGTATTATATGTATTACCACTATTAGCATCTGCATAAGTAAAAATATAACCTTGTTTAGAGCCGCCACCTAATGTGGTATCAATATAAGGCGGATTCGCAGTTGAAAGATCTGTTAATTCACCAGGATATGTCGGTGATGTCTGAGCCGCTCTATAGCTTTCACAGGCCGTACTTATGGTCCTTAGAGAAGCTATCGCTGCTGCTTCATTGGCATTAAGTCTAGCTCTAAGCAAGTTAGGAATGGCTATGGCCGCAAGAAGTATAATAATGGCAACTACAATCATAATTTCCACCAACGTAAAACCCTTTCTTCCTAAATGTCTCATTTTCTTCTAACCCCCTTTCCCGGTTTAGATTAGCTCTTCTCCCCATCGAGAATTTTCTCTAATGAGGTCAACGCATAAAATGGAAAAATAACTCCTTTATCTGCGCAAGAACCAACCGCTTTTTACTATTTATCTATTCTTTATACCACCCCCTTTCTCTATTGTCAAGTAAAATCAAACCAAATTCTATCGTATAATCTTAGAAATTCTAAAATATATCAATAAAAAAGCCTATTCTCTCTGGTAATAAAAACCAACCCCAGATAGGCAAAAGAATAGGCAAAACTCCTTAACGATACTATAATTCTTCTATTGGCAACTGGCTGTCTCGACGTTACGCCGGGACCCTCTAGTTTTGCCCGCTAAATTATTTTTAGCGGATCCACCACACATCTTGGCGGATGCCCCACTCTTTCGACCCTTATACTGAGCCGGTCATTTTGACCGAATGGTTTGCCCTTTACAATAATAAACCGATAAATATAAAGAACTATTATATTTCTAGTAAAAGTTTAACACAAATGCAAACAATTTTCAAGGAGATAACTCCTTCCATCCTTCCTTAAAATGATTAAATAGTCTGCAGCATCTATAAAAAACATAACATCTTATCCAGCAATAAGTTCTGAAATCTTAAAAATGGGCATAAATAACGCGGTAACGATTCCACCAATAACAATACCTAAAAAGGCGATGACTAATGGCTCTATCATCGATACTAATCCACCAACAGCAGCATCTACTTGCTCTTCATAAAAATCCGCTATTTTATTTAGCATTTTTTCTAATTTGCCGGTTTTCTCTCCTACGGAAATCATCCGAACCACCATAGGCGGAAAAATATTTCCTTTTGATAAAGGTTCAGATATGGGTTCACCTTCTTTGATAGAAACACAAGCGTTTGCTACATTTTCTTCTATAATTTTGTTTCCAGCTGTTTTTCCAACTATAGACAAGGCATATAGAATTGGAACTCCGCTCTGTATTAATGTGGCTAAAGTTCTAGAGAATTTTGCTATGGCAACATTTCTTAATAATGGACCGAATATGGGCATTTTAAGAAGACTGAGATCAAGCTGATAGCGCCCACGAGGAGTAGAAATATATTTTTTAAATATAAAACCTAAAATGAATAATCCTGCAATAGCTATAGGGGCATTGCTCCTTAAAAAATCACTGATACCGATTAATATCTGTGTCGGTAAAGGTAGAGTTCCTCCCAAGGTCTCAAAGATATTTTTGAATATTGGCACAACTTTAATCAAAAGGATTAAGGTAATTATTGAGGCTAAACTAATAACTACTGCTGGATAAACCAAGCTTGAACGCACTTTCCTCTGTAACGCATTAGTCTTCTCTAAATAAGTTGCTAGACGATCCAAAATTGCATCTAACTTTCCAGAGGCTTCACCCGCCTTTGCCATATTTATATAGAGTTCAGAGAACACTTGTGGATGTTTTGCCAATGCTTCACACAGGCTTGAACCGCTTTCCACGTCTCTTTTAACTATCTGGGTTGTAATAGATAAAGTCTTGTTCTCTGATTGTTCTCCTAAAATAGACAGGGCCTGAACTAAGGGAATACCACTATCAACCATCGTTGCCAACTGCCTGGAAAACATAACCAAATCATCCAGTTTGATTCTTTTCTTTTTAAGAACCCCCACCTCCACCTGTGATAGACTAATTATTGTCAGCCCTTTCTTATGCAAAAGATTAACAGCTGATGCGTTGTTACTTGTTTCTATCATTCCACTTATAGAAGCACCTCTGTTATCTTTAACTACATAACTAAAATGTGGCATATCTTAACCTTTCTTTTAATAATCGAATTTAACCCGTTAGAGAAAGTACAAGCAAAGTCAGCAACATGCTACCTTTCAAAGCTAACAGTAGCCTAATATCTTATCAGCGCATACCGTTAGAGAACACAGTTCTCTAACGGGTTATACTTTTATCTTAACCTTTTATATCTCTAACGCAAAACTGTATAATCTTAGGCGGAAATTAAAATCTATCCACCACTTTTAAAAATACCTTAACGACTTCTGGATCGAATTGTGCACCGCTACCTTTCTTTATTTCCTCTATAGTCTCTTTTTTACTAAGAGGAGTAGTTCTATAAGGACGTGCACTAGTCATTGCATCATATGTATCGGTAACAGCCATAATCCTTGCACCTAAATCAATCTGTTCTCCTTTTAATCCAAAAGGATACCCCTTACCATCATAACGCTCATGGTGTTGCTTTACAATCCTAATAACTCCCTCGAGAAAAGCTAAGGGCTCCAAAATTTGAGCTCCTTTTAAGGCATGGAGTTTAACCTCTTCAAACTCTTCAGGGGTGAGTTTTCCTGGTTTAACCAAAATATAATCATGAACACCAATTTTTCCTAAATCATGTAGTTGACAAGCGTCTGTTATCTCTTCTCTCTTTTGAGTATCGAGATTCATCTCCGAAGCAATTATATCAGAGTATCTTGTCACATTTTCAGAGTGACTATGCGTATAGTGATCGCGTGCATCGATAGCCTGAGCTAATGCTTTAATGGTGCGCATGTAAGTTTCCCTTAAATCATCATAAAGTTGCGTTAAATTCCGCGTGCTTTCTCCTATTCTTTTTGCAAGCATGATATTTTGTTTCTGTAAAGATATATTTCTCTCATCTAAACTCTTAATAGCGAACCTATTATTTAATAAATATCTTCTCTGAATTATTGCTCGTTTAGTTGTAAAATATATCTCTTCTGGTTTAGGCGGCTTTGTTGCATAATCGTAAACACCCTGGCTGAGCGCCTCTTGAATAAGATGAACATTATCTACGGGAATTAGTGCTATAATGACAACATCCAAATCTCTTTTTTTGAATTCCCTTATTATATATAAAGGATCCATATCCCGAACATTCATAGCAAGATACACTATATCAAATTTATTAATACCGAAAGTATCTACCCCTTGTTTTCCATTAAAAGAAATTGTAACATCGTATCCCCGATTAGCCAATATAATCTTCATTAAATTATTATTTCTTTCATCGGAATCTATAATTATTATTCTTCCTGCGATCATATCTCTCCTTTAGACTAATCTTGGGTAGTAACTCTAATAACTTCTTCTAAGGTCGTCATACCTTCAAGCCATTTTTCTATAGCGTTATCACGAAGAGTCCTAAAACCCTTTTCTTTTATAACAAAATCTTTTATTTGATCACTCGATACTTTCTTTAAAATTAACTCCCTGGTATCATCATCGATCATTAAAACTTCATGAATACCCATCCGTTCAAAATAACCTGTATTATTACAATGGCTGCATCCTTCTCCGTGAGAAAAATTAACGTTACTTTTCTTCTTTATTAAATCATAAACTCCAATTTTCTCCAGAGTCTGTTTAGAAATATTATCTGGTTTCTTGCATTTCGGACAAATACGTCGACAAAGTCTCTGCGCAGAACTAACAATAAGACTGGATGATATCAAAAATGGTTCAATTCCCATATCTATAAGACGCGTAATCGCTCCACAGGCATCATTTGTATGTAGAGTAGCAAGCACCAATTGACCAGTCAAAGATGCCTTAATCGCAATATCTGCCGTCTCAAAGTCTCGAATTTCACCAACTAATACAACATCCGGACTTTGTCTTAATAGGGAACGTAACCCGGATGCAAATGTCAAACCTATTTCGGCCTTTGTCTGAATCTGTGTTATTCCCTCAACTTGATATTCTACAGGATCTTCAATAGTAACAATGTTCTTCTCGGGAGTATTTAACTGATTTACTATAGAATAAAGGGTTGTCGACTTTCCTGAACCTGTGGGCCCAGTGACTAAAACCATTCCGTAGGGCTTAGCTATGGCTTCTTTAAGCAAACGTAAAGGCTCGGCAGAAACATCAAAATGATCCAACCCCTTAGATAACTTAGACTTATCTAAAGTTCTTAGCACAAACTTTTGGCCAAAAGTAGTTGGAAGGGCTGAAACCCTAAAATCTATCTCTTTATTTTTCAATCTTGCTTTGAATCTTCCATCCTGTGGTAAGCGTGACTCTGTAATATCTAAACTGGAAATAATTTTGACTCTGGCCAGAATTGCATTCTGATTCTTCTTTGGTAATCTAAATACATCCCGAAGGTGTCCATCAATACGATAACGAATTCTTAAATCTTTTTCAGCGGGCTCGATATGTATATCGGAAGCCCTATTCCTTAAGGCCTCAATAATTATCAAATCTACAATCCTTATAATGGGTGCCTTCTGGCTATCTTCAAGCGTATTCCCTATGTCAACAAACTCCTCATCTTTAATAGTCTGCATATCATCTTCTTTAATTGTTGTAATATCGCTTATTTCTTTAACACTACTGACCTTGCCATAAATATTATCTAATATCTTAAGAATTTCTTTTTCGCTAGCGATCACCGGATCTATTTCATATCTTGTAAAGACCTTCAAATCATCAATAGTAAATATATTAAG